>DATCZR010000218.1:0-10912 GCA_036525835.1 Cyclobacteriaceae bacterium | reverse complement strand
TCTCCGAATAAACTATCGGCTCGAATAGTCATCAGGTCATTGGATAAAGTGTAGTAATTATTTTGCTCCGCTCTTTTTGCCGATGCGGCAATGCGATACATCACGGGTACAAATAAAGCATGATTGTAAAAATTGGTATAGCCGGGTAGCAGCGGACTTGATAGGATAAAATATTTGCCATTGTGAGTTAAGAAAGGTTTGCCATCCCTAAACTTCAATATGGCCGATCGATCAACCCCCCAATCTAACAGAGGTCGGGCACTTGGCATCCCCATAGCCGGAGATTTTTCTTCAAACACGTTTTCAAAAAATGGATTTTGAAAATCCGGCCTATCCAAGAGACTCATTTCAAAGGTGCCGGCCAATGCCAGGTTTAAAGGAATAATTTTTTTATAAGAGTTTAACTGAGCTTGTTCTCCTGGAATAATAAGTACAGCTCCCATCGTCTCCTTATTGGCATTGAGGGTAGCCAAAATAGAGGCATCAATTTCATTTAGACCATTGAGAACTATGAGATCCGCCTGGGTAAGCAAGCTAAGATCCACGTTGCCAGCTTGAATACCTTTATAACTGAATAATTGCTGATTGCCAAACACGCGTTCAATGAATGCATTGTCACTGTCGTTTCTCACTTCAACTACTCTGATGGTTTCTGTGAAATTCAGGGTAAAGTAAAATTCATTATCAAAACTGATAGGAAAATCCGTGAAACTAATTTTGGCCGTGTTGAGTCCTCTCATGCCTGAAGCAATATCAAAACTTGCCTCTGCAAAACTGTTCGGTTCAAGATCAAGAGACACAGCACCAGTTTGAATATCATCGACAACTAATTTTACAATGATGCCTTCACTTCTTCTAGCACCCACGTTATGCAACCTAATATTTACCTTGTTCTTTTCACCGCCAATTACAAATGGATTCTCAAGATAAACTGTGTCCACGAAAATGTTAGAAGACTGCCCAAAGGCAACTGGCACCAGATGCCATTGGCTTAAGGAGTCTGCCACAAAATCACCATCAAGTCCTGCGGTAGATTTTTGAAAATCCGAAATCCAAAATATATCCGCGCCATTTCTGTCATTGCCCATTCTTTGAGCTACTTCATCTACTGTTCTTGATACAGGTGATAATCTAATTTGAGTAAGTAAGTCAAGAACTTCTGTTTTTGTCTTGAATGAATTTGAGAAAGGCGCAAAATCATTGGTAATCATTTTGTATCTCGTGTCCTGAGGAAACAAATCGGAAATTTCACGAATGAAGTCCGTGCCCGTATCCAGTGCTCGTATTTTTTCACCCACCTGAGCCGACATACTAAACGAATTATCGAGGTACAAGACGATGTTTCTCGCTGCCGATACTTGTTCTTTGGCTGGCAAAAAAGGTTGAGCAAATGCCATCACTAGGAAGAAAATAAATAGTAATCGGGAAGCCAGCACTAAATATTGTTTCAGTTTTCGCTTTTGGGTGGTCTCCTCCTTGATTTGTTTGAGAAGCCGATTATTAGAAAAGAAAATTCTTGTGGTTCTGCGAAAGTTAAAAAGGTGAATAATTATCGGGATAGAGAGAGCAGTAAGTGCCCAGAGAAACAAAGGAAAAGCAAAATTCATTGGGGTCAAAAATAGATAAATTACCCATGAATAACGGAGATTTTACGAATGAGTTGACACGTATACCCCATCATAATGTAGGTGGAACGATATTTCAGATCATCTTCTATCAACAGCAAGGAAGTTAAGACGGCATATAACAAAAAGCCCGGCTTGATTTCAAGTCGGGCTTTTAATGGAAACGAACTATTGATTATTCTGACTTGGGCTTACCTCCCAGCATGACAAAATCATTGACATTGATTTCAGTGAAGAATTTCTTCTCCCCCTTATCCGTTTCAAACACACGGTGTACTAACTTACCCTCGATGGCGACTTCATTTCCTTTTTTGAGGTATTTTTCAGCTACACCTGCCAGCTTGCCCCAGATCACAATATTGTGCCACTGGGTCCCCTCTACCTTTTCTCCTTTTTGATTCTTGTAGGATTCGCTGGTAGCAATGGAGAATGCTGCTCTCTTTTTGTTCTCTCCAAAAGACTTCACTTCAGGATCTTTTCCCAAACGACCGATTAATTGAACGCTGTTTCTTAAACTTTTCATGATTGTAGAATTTAATTGTTAAACATTTATTTACACTTTCAGGACCCGCCTGACTTTCAGGTTGGCCGTCAGTTAATTTGTTGACGACTGACGATGCAAAAGTGTGGGGAGAATTGAATGGCAATCGTATGTTAACTGGATACTTTCGTTTATATTCGTTAGTAAACGTTTGTAATCGAATAAAAACTTCGAAAAATGGCTAAAAAGCAAGAAAAAGCCTGCCTCGAGTGTGGTGAAAAAATTATGGGCCGAGCCGACAAAAAATTTTGTTCGGATCAATGTCGGGTTTCCCATAACAACCGAATCAATAGCGACAAGACCAATTACGTAAGAAATGTAAACAACATTCTGGGCAAAAACCGCAGGATTTTGGCCGAGCTAAACCCAAGTGGAAAAACCAAAGTAAGTAGAAATAAACTGAGCATAAAGGGGTTTGATTTTGGCTTTCACACCGATACCTATCGCACAAAGGAAGGTAGTTATTATAGATATTGTTACGAACAAGGCTACCTTGAAATTGATTCAAAAATGGTATTGATAGTAAAAAAGGAAATAAAATAGTTATGAGTTGGTCTTTGGAAGGAAAAAGAGCTTTAGTTACAGGAGGTTCAAAAGGTATTGGCCTTGCCATAGTAGAAGAGTTGGTTCATCTGGGGGCAGAAGTAATGGTGGTAGCACGAAACGAACGAGATCTTTCTGGATGCGTACAAATGCTTCGGCAGCGCAATTTTAAGGCCATAGGAATGACCGGAGATGTTACCAATGAAACATTTAGAACGGAATTGATTGAGGAGGTGCAACAAAAAATGGGGAAGCTTGACATCCTCGTCAATAATGTTGGAACCAACGTGCGAAAAAAGTTCATTGAATATTCACAAGCTGAATATCGCCAGTTATTTGAAACTAATTTATTCAGTCTTACCGAGGTAACTCGGCTCTGTCATCCTTTACTCAAGAAATCCGGAAAAGGGGCAGTCATTAATATCGCCTCTGTAGCTGGTTCTGTTGATGTGCAAAGTGGACCGCCCTATGGCATGACCAAAGCAGCCATTATCCAATTTACCAAACACCTGGCTGTGGAATGGGCCCAGGATCGCATCAGGGTAAATGCCGTTTCTCCATGGTATATAGAGACGCCCCTGACACAGGCCGTACTTTCACAGCCTGAGCGGTTGAAGAAAATCATCGATAGCACTCCAATGAATCGGGTTGGGCAGCCTGAAGAGATTTCGGGTCTCGTTGCCTTTCTGGCCATGGACAAGGCGAGTTACATTACCGGTCAAAACGTTTTCGTAGACGGAGGTATGATGGCTAAGGGGATGTAACACCACCAGATTTGTTAAATTCTAATTGAAACAACGTTGCAACAACATCACTTTTTGTAACATATCCTTTGATTTGCTGTTCATCACCCTAATCTTTGAATGGTTATGGAAGCACAACTACATACCGTTTCAGAAGAGAAAAAATTATACAACATTGCTTACTGGCTAGGGATATTTACAATTGTCTACAACCTGGTTGAAGGAATCATCGCCACGCTATTAGGTTATGAAGATGAAACCCTCGCGCTTTTCGGGTTTGGCTTAGACAGCTTCATAGAAATGATATCGGGGATGGGCATCGTTTACATGATCATGCGTATCCGCAAAAATCCAGACAGCGAGCGAAGTGAATTTGAAAAAACGGCACTCAAAATTACCGGCTATTCATTTTACGCCCTGGTAGCCGGATTGACCATCACCAGCATCATTAATATCATCAATACGCATAAACCCAATACAACCTTTTGGGGCGTGGTCATATCCACTATTTCCATCCTGGTGATGATTGGCTTGTTGTATGGCAAGATCAAGGTAGGTAAGGAATTAAACTCTGCACCTATACTGGCAGATGCGAGTTGTACCAAAATTTGTATCTACATGTCATGCATTCTTCTTGCATCCAGTGGCATTTATGAGCTCACAGGATTTGTTTATGCAGACTCCATAGGCACCTTGGGTTTAGCCTGGTTTTCATTGCAAGAAGGACGAGAGTGCTTTGAGAAAGTAAGAAACAATGAGGCCTGTTGTAAACACTAGTCTCAGATATCAGATCTCTTTAGCTTGAGATAAGCAAAGTAATTAAAGAGGAATGTCCAAATGGCAACAACCAATACTGAAGCAATACTCACATAGTCCTGAATTTCTCTAAAAACATATCTAGGAAAAGGCATCGGTATCAAATTGCTAATGGACTCCATAGGAAAATACGGAATAAGCCAAGGCACATAATCATCCACATTAGCCCTGATGATAGCCTCAATCATGGGAAACAGTACTAAAATGACAATAGTAAGTCCCGATCGTTGAATTATCATCCCAAGTAAGAGCGCAAAGGATAAATAAGCAAATACTTCCAAAAAATAAGCAGGAAAGAATTCCAGATCCATCACCAAGTCAGACATCACAATAGATGGGCTATAGATCATTCCCGTAACCAAAGCAATTACGAATACCATGGCCATGCTCATGGCACTCAATAAAATATTAGTATAAACTTTAGAAAGAATAAACTGCTTACGGCTAAGGCCATCAATGATGTTTTGTCTTACAGTGCGATAAGAAAATTCATTGGTAATACTAATGACTACCATGAAAGCCAATATGGCTTTAAAGAAGCCGCTTACGAAGGCAATGTTCTGCCACACATCTGGAAAATGGTATAACGGAATGCGAGTGACTTTTATATCTGCTCCAAATTCTGCCCCCATGCGTACCAGCCATTTCAGAAATTCCATTCCGCTGGCCGTGGTCATTCCAAGCGTAAAGAAATAAAGCCCGCATACTACCCAGAAAGTTCGGTAGCTGGTGAGTTTCTTCAGATCTACTTTTAGTAAATAAAGCATTATTTCGAATCGGCTAATATTTCCAAAAATTGTTTTTCCAGGCTTTTCTTCTTAGCTGCCAAATGAGAAACGGTAATACCCTTATCAAATAAAAATCTATTTAGATCCGGACTTTTCTTTCCATCCACTAAGGTCACTTCATAGTAACCATTTTGACGTTTTACATTTGTGATACCCCCAAATGTTTCCAGCACATCTTTAAGATCAACATTGGCATTCACTTCCACGATCTCGATCCCCTCGCTCACTGCATCCACTGGACCGCTGTATACCATAGTGCCCTTTTTCAAAACTGCAAAATGAGTGCATACCTTCTGAACTTCATCCAATAAATGGCTCGCTAAAATGATAGTTCGCCCGTCTTTTGCAATTTTCTTTATCAATTCCCTGATCTCTGCAATACCCATGGGGTCCAGCCCATTGGTTGGTTCATCCAGGATAAGCACCTGCGGATCATTAAGCAATGCTGAGGCAATGGCCAACCGTTGCTTCATGCCCAAAGAATAGGTTTTGTATTTATCGTCCTTTCTATCTGAAAGTTCAACAAGTGCCAATACATCTGCGATTTGCTGCTGTGATGCTCCTTTTATCATGGCTGTCAATTCAAGGTTTTTCTGCCCGGTGAGGTAGGGATAGAAAATGGGATGTTCCAGCACGGCACCAATTTTTTTCCTGGTCTCATGAGTAGCCTCTTTACCAAACCAAAGAAAACTCCCGGATGTAGGATTAACCACGCTCATGAGCATGCCTAGCGTGGTTGTCTTTCCACTCCCATTAGGGCCGAGCATGCCAAAAACCTGGCCTCTCCCAACCTCCAGGTTCATATTATTGACAGCACACAAACGTCCGAAATTTTTGGTCAGGCCAGTGATTTGTAAGACAGTTTCCAATCCGAATTAGTTTTAATTTTTTTCTACTCTCCGCAGCCGCTCTCGATCCCTGTTGTCATCAGAAAAGGCCTTGATCATTTTTCCAATCTCAGTACTACTATCAATGGTTTTGAAGAGGCTGGTCACTTTATTAATTTCTACCCTTCCTAATATATCCAACACATATAAACTGGAAGAATCATTGGCCAGTACAATCATCCCTTTGGTAACACCATTCCATTCATTCAGAAAAACATCGAAATTCTTTCCTTCAAAGCGGCTAGACATAATCTCTTCATAACTTTCATTCTTATATGAAGAAACCAATTTCTTATAATCGGAGGCATTAAAACTTTCTGCTGTCTTCTCAATAACCAGAAATTTCATTTTTTCAATATCCTTGATCAGCTCGTCAAATTCTTTATTTTCTGTTTGATTGAGCATACGCAACGTATTCTTATAAAAATATAAGGTGAGCGCATCTTCGAATCGCTTATTCAAAGCAATGGTAGTTTCCGTTTGTGCTTTTCCAGCAATTGGAATCAGGGACACAAAAAACAAAGTAAGTGCAGTCGCTATTATTCTCATTATGTAAATCTAGAAATAATAAAGAAAGCAAGCCATGGACAGGCTTGCTTTGTAAATTTAGTTCTTGTTTTCGCGCTTGTTATCTTTCAGGCGCTCGAGGTCTTTTAATCCATCCACATCCATTTTTCTTCCAATTTTGGAAATTTGTTTCAAGTCAATCTCACCAAATATGGTCAGTAACATGAATTCGTTACTACCTCCAGCTATCATCACCAGTTCATTGATTTTGCCGCTCTTCTCACTGATGAAAAACCGCATGTCTTTGTCTTTATCTCTCACATACATCAGCTCCTCATACTCGCTTTTTGGCAACATTTTGTTTGCCTCGTCATACAATGCCCTTGAGTTTCTGGCATCATCCTTTGCTAGTATTTTCAATCCTTTGAGTTTGCTGATGGCATTTAGCACTTCCTGATCATCCTTATCCTCAAGTTCCATATTGGTAAACAGCCCAAACATCTTACTCGATACGGTCACCTGGCTGAAAGTATCATCACTTTGATACTTACTAAAAAAACCTGACACAGCTGCTCCTTGAGCAAAGGCTCCCATCGACACCAGTATCATCAATCCACCTAATACAATTCCCTTTTTCATGTCTTTACAATTTTCAGTTAATAATTTCATTTTTAAATGTCCACTTTCTCTTTGGAGTTCTCCTTGGCTACTCCACTCTGAATCAAGTTTTCCGCTTCATTAAATACTTTGATTTTACCGGCTTCCTCTTTGGCTTTTCCGAACGTCTTCGAAATCATCATCAAGGCTTTTTTGGTTTCCTCAAAGGCTAGTTGTGGGTCGCTATACGTATCCACAATTTCTTCCGGGTAAGACTTCCTAATCTCTTCTCTCACTAAGTAACTCGCTGCTATTAACACTGCTACTCCCGCCGCGATTTTTGCCGAGGTAAACATCATGGTTATTACTTTTCCCCGCTTTTCCTCACTTGTCTTTGCCTTAACTCGCTTTTCAAATCTGGCTTCGTTTACTGTTTGCTTATTTTGATCTTCAAAATACCTGAAAAGCAAACTGGTCTCTTTTAATTCATCTGGTACCTCATTCTCAGTGAAAAAAGATCTTAGCTCCTTCTCCTCCTCCAATGAAGTCTCACACTTCCAATACTTACCCAACAATTCTTCTATTCTAGAGTCCATACGCATTGATCTTTAACAGTTTTTCTCTCACCACATTCCGTGCTCTAAACAAACTTATCTTTACTTGGCTCATATCCAGTTCTAAAATGTCACAAATCTCCTTATAGCTATATCCCTCCACATCGCGCAGGTGCATGACCTGTCTTTGCTTTTCTGGTAACGAGGCTATTAATTTGTTCACTTGTACCATACTTTCAGTTTGTTCAGCGTTTTCATGTGGCGTGAGCCCCTCTTGTTTTACTTCGAATCCTTCACCTATCGAATCGGTAGCCTTTCTCTGTCTGGCCCGAAGTCGATCAAGTGAAAGGTTTTTGGTTAGTCGCATGCACCAGGCTTCCCAATTGTTAATCTGATGCATGTTCTCCCTCCCATTCCACACTTTTATCATCACTTCTTGAACGACATCCTCAGCCTCCTCCATATCGTTCAATAACCTTAAGGCAAACCTAAAAAGCTTGTTTTTAACCGGTAAAATCTGATTTTCGAAAGCCTCAAGATTCATCGTTCAAAAGCTAGACGCTGATTAATTCGAAATGTTACTAATGAATTTAAATATTTTATTGTTTCCTGCATTTAGGTAAATTGATAGAATTGGAAAACCATGGAAGAAGCAAATAAAATAGTAGTATTTCAGGCTTTTGACACTGCTATAGAAGCCAATTTGGCCAAAACTAAATTGGATGCCTATGGCATACCTTGCTTTTTATCAGGTGAGGCATTTATGAATGTATACCCTATCAGAAACGAGTTTTTCCCTGGTGTACGTTTACATATTTTTGAAAATGACCGGCCCAGGGCCCTGGAAATACTTAGCTCTCTCTTCTAAGTTTTTAATACAGTAAATTCTACCCGTCGGTTATTCGCCCTTCCTTCATCCGTATCATTGGTGTCAATGGGCTTGGATTCGCCATAGCCATGAGCTGATAGTCGATAACTTTCAATTCCCTGACTGATTAGATAATCAACCACAGCCTGAGAGCGACCTTGTGAAAGGTTTAGGTTGTATTCATCAGCGCCCTTGCTGTCAGTATGTCCTGAAATTTCTATTTCAACAGACGGATTCTGCTTAAGAAGATCAACTACTTTATTCAATTCAACGAATGATTCGGATTTCAAAGTGGTTTTATCAAAATCAAAATAAATGTTCTTTAAACGCACAGTCACGCCTACTTCAATCTTCTTCAAGTATAAATCTTTAACAACTGGATTAAATTCATTACTTTCTACAAGAATGCTATCTGTGCTATTCAAGTAACCTTCTGCAGAAGCAGTAAGTATATACCATCCCAATCCATCAATATCCTTTTGATAATTTCCTTTAGTGGCATCTACATTAAAATCCCCCCCCTGACCATCTTTGTGAATAGCGCTCACCCTTGACGTTAGAGGTTCGTTTGTATTTGAATCAAATACGGTGCCTGATAAAACCAATTTCTTAGGAATCGGAGCTAAATAAATATCGACAACAAGTGTTGTGTCATTGAATAAAGTAGGAATTGAAATTAATTGATCTTTCGGTAAGTACCCTTCCGCAGCGGCCGCTATTGAAACCTGGCTGGTTTCAGAAATTGACGTTTCATAAATTTCTCCACTTTTCACGTCCAAACTAATTTCATCAGCACCTTTAGGCGTAATGCGTACATGAGATCCTATTGGTTGCAATGTTTTTTCATCGTAGACATTTCCACTAACCTTGACGTGAATATCTTTAGGTAGGAGAATGTAAAGATCAAGATTCCCCCCGTCTACTCGGCTATTGGCTCTTGAGGTAAATACGTTGCCGTTCGCATCCATAGAGAAATACAGATCGCCCGCAGCCGTATTTATAGGTTGGCCTAAGTTTATTGGTTTCGACCACTTCTGCCAAGAGTCATCTAACCTTGTTGATTTATAAATATCAGCTCCACCCTGACGATTTGGATCTGGTCTGTCGCTCGCGAAATAAAGAGTCTTATCATCCGGCCCTATAAATGGTCCGAACATGTCTGAGCGATCAGTAATATTCAGCTTAGCCGGCACTGACCATTTACCATCTGTTTGTAGATTACTTACGTATAGATCACTGCGAATACTTTTTGGCACTTCCGTGAAATATAGAATCATGTGCTTCGCATCAGAAGAAATGGTAGCTCCGTTGAATCTGCCCTTTTCCATATCTGCATATCCTTTAACCGTAATCTCCTGCCAACTTCCGCCTGGACTTACAATAGAAAATCCTTTTGAATCTCTACCCCTTCCACCCCTTACAAAGAGTGACCCATCCGGAAGTACGGTAAAAACCTGGTTGGACCGATGTTCATTAAATGGAGACTTTAGATGCTCGGGCGCTGTCCATTCTCCTTTATCATCCTTTCTGGTTACCCAAATATCCGCACTGCCTTCCTTGCCAAATGTATTCTCAGGATGATCTTGAACAAAGAAATAAATCTTGTTGCCATCAGGAGAAACGACAGGTGCCGCTTCATGGTAAAAAGTATTTACTTGTTTACCCAGGTTGACCAACTCATAGCGTTGACTAAATTCCTGACCGTAGACCAAAACCCCTAAAAGACTTAGCACAAAAACAAACAGCTTTCTCATTATCTGAAATTTTTTCACTGGTAAAGTTAATAGATTCTCATCCTTTTAACAGCGGATAGAAGGCAAAGCAAGTGCCATTTTTAACACTTAGTAAATAATTTGTTAAAAAAGTAGATTTACGCTCTGATAGGGATTAGAATACCTCTACCACTCATGATAATAGCGGTCAATATGAGGACTAATGCCAACGATGACATGATAAAAACCCTCTTGTGTTTCGCCCGGTCATCAGTCATTTTCTTGGTTGACGTACGAGCCAAAGTTATCAGTACCACTGCAATGATCATGATAAAGCTGTGTTCGACAGTCCAATATCTTGTTACTGCATCTTTCATTGTTTGTCCATCAAATTTCACCAGTGGACTCAGGAAGAATAACACGACCCCAAGGAGCAGTTGAGTATGGGTGGCAAGCATTAACCACAGTGTAAATTTTTTATCACCTCTATCGAATCCCTTCTTGTTTAACAATCCAACCAAGGATTTTGCAACTACCAATACAAGCAAAAGCAGCACAATATAGCGCAGGGTAGAGTGGGTATGTAAAAGTCCGGTATACATTTTAGGTAAATTAAAAAGTCAAAAATACACCTCCCTGCTTATATATTCTAATGCCTTTTGATAATAATAGCATTCTTTATTTCTCAATCTTTTGATCTATTTGGAATTAGATTTACATCACGGATGACT
>DATCZR010000217.1:0-11435 GCA_036525835.1 Cyclobacteriaceae bacterium | reverse complement strand
TGCTGATTCCTTGATTAAAGTCTGATAATAGATTCGTTCATTTTTTCTTTGACCGATAAACCCCAAATTATTGTTATTCAGCAGACGTGCAATTCCTTCTAAATCCTTTTTCCTAGCCATTAATGCCAATTCAAAATATTTGATGTCATCAAATAAGTTTTTATCAACTAGCCGTAGTCCCTCTATTTGCTGGAAGTTAAGTATGGATTGATCAATTTGATCTGCTTCAAAAAGATTTTGACTTCGAATTAATATAGCTCTGGCCTGTAGTTCATCATTCTCCAATTCAGAAACCAACTGCTGAAAACGCTTTGAATCATCAAGTGAAACTCTGTAAATAAGGTATAGAAACTTCTCCTCTTCATTGAGTTGATTTGGATTCATTGACAAGGCATGAATCATCTTTTGTGCATAGATGCGGTAAGTAGAATCTGCACCAGATTGAAGGCTATCCCATATAATGAGTGACTCTTCGGTTTTGCCAGCTTCTGCATAGGTGATTGCGGCCACCGGAAGGGCTTCTGAATCTTTTTTATTGAGTACATAATCAATAAAATTAACCGCATCATAAGGCGCATTGTTTTCCAGCGCCCACATGGCTAATAAAGTATTGTATTTATCCTGGGTGTTGCTGTAGATCGTAACTTCTTCCATTAGGGTAAAGGCTTTGCCTATTTGTCCATCTGCATAGAGTGCGAGTGCAGCGGCAAACAACAGTGATTCTCTGTAGTCCTTATTTGCAGCTTTGCGGCCGAGTGCTACCACTTGATTGATCAATGTGGTATCGAGTTCGTGCAGGTGGTTAAGCATATAGTTGTTGATCAAGCTGGCAGAAAATAAATTCAAAGTACTGTCAGTGCCTAAATCCAGTTGCAAGTCAATTTTAGTTCCCTGTAAGTTGGCAAAAGCCAAGGCATTGCTCTTGGTGCCGGGATTTTCGGATGCGATTAATTTGAAAAGCGAGTCTGCTTGGATGGATAAATTATTTTTGGCGGCTACACCAATGAAATTTCCATCAGCTGACTGGCGGGAAGCTTGATCTTCACTTGCTCTTTGTAGAAAAATTAATGAAGAATCAGCCATATTCAACTTGGAAAAAATTATTCCCAGGGTATTCTCAATTGTTCCACTGTTTGGAAAGTCTGTACGTGCCTCGTTTAATATGAGCCGTGCTTCAAGCCATTGCCTGTTTCTTACATAGGTCTCACTTAAATTAAGATAGGCAAATTCAGTGGGTCTTCGCTGCGTGGCGCGTTCATAATAATTTCTTTCCTTTAGTGAGTTGTAATTCCTTTTGGCCTCGAGATTGGCAATGGCATAGTTTGAATGATGATTTAAAAAACCATAAGTGCCAGCCTGTTCATAAAATGCCTTTGCCGCCCGGTTGTCTCCAATGGTTTGGTAGAGGTCACCACCTGCGTTAAAATAAGCACCAAAGGCATGTTGAACGGGAGTTTGCCAGGTGTTGTAAAAGACAAAAGCCAACGTAGCAATGATGCCGCCAAACCTAAAGGTGAAGTAGGGCATATTGTTGGGTTTGTACAACACTTTATAAACGGGCAAATTCTTGGCCAGCATGGCAATGAAATTGGAGAGGACGTAAGTCAAAAAGATAATGCCATAGCCCAGGTGAGCGTAAATGATAATATCGTTTATTGTAACCAGCCCAGCATCATTGGCTGTGCCAATAAAGTATCCAATGGTAGAAAAAGAAATAGTGCCAAGGCAAAGAAATAGATAGACTCCAAACGGATCAGCACTAAGTATTTTTCCGTATTGTGGTTCTCGTTGCCTAAAACCCCACACCCCTAATAAGCCGGAGATGGTGAGTAGCAAATAAAAATTGATGTACAGAAAATCCCAGTCGATGCTGCCGATCTTATGAGCATAAGCCAGCGCCAGGTTTACCATGTACACGGTACTAATGATCAGAAAGTGATTAAGACTCTTGGTCTGCTTTTCAGATTGACTGGCTATGTAAACAAACGATGCCAATATTTCATGGGCTACCGTCAGTATGAAAATGAGACTGATGCAAATGCCAGCTGCGACACCCGTAACAGATAAGTGAAGAAGCGGTGAGGGTACAGTGGCAAATTGGATAATGAGGACTCCAATCAGAAGCGTTAGTCCTGAGAATAGCAGTAGCCTGTTTCTAAAGCTGATGACGGTATTGAAAAACTGAAAGTAAAAACTGGGGATGCAGTAGATAATGAGTGTGATAAGGGTAAAAGTTTTGTTGGGCATTCCAAATACGCCCATAATTTCCATCCTGAATCCTACGATGAATAGGATAAAAAGACCCATGCCTATTAAATACCAAAAACGTTTTAATGTGGTGATGAGAGTGAGCATCACTACCATACTTAATATTAATAGCGCTAAAAAGATGTAGCTGGCGGTGACATTTGGTTTCAGATTGTCGCCAAGCATCCTTTCAAATATCAGGTAGTTGTCACCGTAAATGGTGAGCTCAGCCAGGCCCTTTTGAAAAGTGTGGAGAGGCACCTGAGTTAGTTCCTGTTCCTGAGCTGTATACCAGGTTAGGGCAGGAGCTGGAGCAATGATCCAGGTGTACCATAGGAACAATAGCGCTACGATAAATGCACCACCAATGATGAATCCTATCTGTTGGTAAGTCTTTGCCCACGATTTCCAAAATTGAATAGAATACATTACTTAGCCCTATTTTCGGCACGCAAACTACAGAGGGCTAATGGAAAATGAAAGAAGGGGCCATTAATCAGTAGTTCCAATAGCTAGCTTTGTATAACACCACCAACCGTTATGATAGAAAATTTGAAAGTTAGATTATTTGAACCAAAAGACGAGGATAAGTTATGGGCCATTATTTATGCTGTAATTGCCGGTGGAGAGACCTATGTATTTCACCCAAACTCGACACGTGAAAAAATGCTAGAATACTGGTTGGCTAAAGAAAAACAGGTTTATGTCATTGAATTTAACCATGAAGTGGCAGGAACATTTACAATAAAAGCCAACCAACCTGACAGGGCCTCGCATATCGCAAATGCCTCATACATGCTCAACCCACAATTTGAAGGAAAGGGGATTGGCTTGTTTATGGCTAACTATTCAATGCAAGAAGCAAAGCGACTTGGGTATCTGGCCATGCAATTCAACATCGTGATCAAATCAAATGAACGGGCAGTACATCTGTGGAAGAAAGTAGGTTTCGAAATTATTGGCGAGGTGCCCAATGCATTTAATCATCCTCGATTGGGAATGACTAACGCTTATATCATGTACAAAACATTATAATTATTCCAGCACTTTGGGCACCCGAAAAAAGTTTTCATCCTTTTTTGGTGCAGTCTTCAAAACTTCATCTTTAGGCAGCTGATCCTTAACCACATCATCTCGAAGTGAATTGATTTCATGGCTCATGGTAGTAAGTGGTTCTACACCTTCGGTATCAACTTCATCTAGTTTTTCAACGAAAGACACCATCTTGCTCATGTCCTCCATCATTCTAGGAATGTCCTTTTCGTCAATTTCAAGTCGGGCCAGGTGAGCTATTTTTTCCAATGTGGTTCTGTCTATTTTCATGCCAGTGCCACCGTTGGATTTTGTTTCATTAGTTCTGCGTCAATGGTATTGTACACTTTTTCTTTTAAGCTAGCCATGTCGGCAATGGTAAGACCGGTAACATCAACGGGTTCGTGAAAAACAATACTTGTTGGAATCCATTTCAATAACATCGGTTCAACCGGCAAAAGTATCCAATTGTGAGGAATAGTGACAGGTACAATGGGAATTTGTTTTTCGATGGCAGCACGAAATGCACCATCTTTTAGCTGCACCATTTTGGGTGGCTGATCGGTATATATACCGCCTTCGATAAATATAGTAATGCTCTTTCCTTCATCCAGCGCCTTTAATGATTTGATATGCGTGGAATACATACTTTTCAATTTGGTTCGATCTACTGTGATGTGAAGATTCTTGTACATCCACCCGAAAAGCGGGACACTTTCCATCTCACTTTTTCCTACAAAAATGGTGTTGTGCATGTTCAACCCCATAGTAGGTATATCAATAAAGGAAAAATGATTAGGAGCAAAAATATATTGCTTATTCGGGTCGAGCTTGGCTCTGTATTCCAAATGCCAGGGTATACCTAAGAAAAAGAACAATCCCCTGGCCCACCACCTATTGAACACACCAATAAGTTTGAATTGTTTTGGAAAGAAAATGGGAATGAGTAATGGAAAAAAGAAGATCACAAACAACAAGCCAAAGACAAGCATTCCGTAAAGAGTGTACAGTTTCCTAAAGAATGTCATAGATGAGATGCTCTAGTAAAATATCATCTGTGTTAAAGATATAAAGGGCTAATATAAAAAATGCCGCTAAGTATGCGGCATTTAATTTTGTTGGAATTCAAACACTAACTATTTGACGTTAGGCTGAGGTTTTGGAATCAGGATGATTTCTGTTTGCCTGCCGTCAATGTAATTCACGCCACGTTCATCGAAGTAAGCATCTTCCTCTAATGCAATTTTAACCTCTTTTTTCCATTCTGGAAGATTCACTGTACAGTTGAGTTCAATAGAGTATGCTGTGTTTAAGTGCAACGGATAATCGCCTGTGCCCGGAACTCCTCCCTGCATATCCCATTGACCCAGGGTAGTGCCAGCGGCATGACCATGATAGCCAATTGGGTGGGTGTAAATTGAAGGAGTAATGCCTTCGTCAATGGCTTGCTTTCGGGAGGCAGCTAATACTTCGTTTCCAGTCCTGCCTTCTTTGAAATTATTGGTGAAAATATCCTGAAGTCGATTTCCTTTTTTGAATGCTTCTCTCAGATAGGCCGGAGCTTCTGTCTCACCAAATTTTAGAATGTAAGCATGTTCTTGTGTGTCCGTATTTAATCTCAGGTAGGTAATACCAAAATCCACGTGAAGAAAATCCCCTAGTCTGATAATATTGTCAACGGTACCATTGCGTTGAATATCAACGCTGGGATGAAACCAGGTATCCAGTTTCATCTCTTTGATTTTCTCACGATACCACCATACTAAATCGTCAGTGCTGGTAACACCAGGTTGGATTACCTGATCAGAGAATCCTTCCGCTATGATTTGATGGGCAATTCGACAAATCTGCGGGTAGATGGCCATTTCTAAATTTGACCTAGTCTCCAACCAGGCTACTGCCAGTTTTTCAGCGGAAACCACATTGGATTGAAGCTTCTTGGGAAGTACTTTCAATAAGTTATCATAATCGTTGGCCGTCAAGCCGTCTGTGTGACCCCAGTTAGCTGCTTTGTTTACTCCTATTTTTTTTGGATTTCTTTCTTCAATTATTTTTCCCAAACGGGCCCATTGGTCAGGTTGCTCTTCTGGGTTCCAGGCACGTTTAAAAACTTTACCCACATCATAACGGGCGACTGCCAGATACTCCATTTCATTGCCTTTATCAAACATGACCAGCATGGTGGTTCTCCTGGCTGCCATCCATGTGGCGGGCAGAAAAGTTTTAATGATCGGGTCCTCATTATACTCTCGCGACATCACAATCCACATGTCAAAGCCTTCACGCTTCATCAAAGCGGGAAGCATATTACGCAGACGGTCATCCAATAGCTCGTCTATTACTTTTGCCTGCTCTCTTTGAGAAAGAACAGTAGCATATTGAGCATTTGAAACCCTACTGATTAATAAGAAGGCAAATGCGATCAAAATGAGTGTAATTCTGTTTTTCATAATTCTGTTTTTTGAAAATTATTTGGAAGCTAAAATATGGTATTTATCGACAGGTGACCTCCCTAACTGATATTAGTGGTCAATTTCTTATCCACCAAGCAATCAGATTATGCAATAATGCACCGCTGACCTTTTAAAAGGGTGGCCGCATTTTGCACTTCGATGTGCGACTTGGCGTCATCCAACTTTTCTTTGAGGGAGGCTTCCACCACGCGCATGTGCATGGATTCGATAAATCGTTTTACATCCTCATCACTCTCAAGCAACAAGGGAGGGACCATAGTTGGTTTATTGTTGTCATCTTTGGCCACCATAGTAAAGTAGGAAGTGTTGGTATGTTTAACTAGTCCCAGTTTTACATTTTCGGCAATTACTCTTATTCCTACAATCATAGAAGTTCGCCCTACGTAGTTGACAGAAGCCAAAAGAGAAACCAAATCGCCAACATCCACAGGCTGCAAAAATTCCACAGCTCCTACAGATACAGTTACGCAATAGTTGCCCGAATGTTTAGTGGCACAGGCGAAGGCTACTTTATCCATTAATGAAAGAAGAATTCCCCCATGAATTTTTCCGCCAAAATTAGCGTATGATGGGATCATTAATTCGGTAATGGTGGTTTGCGAATGCTTGACTGGCTTAGGATGTAAGTTTTCCATTATAAATATTTGGTGAGCATCAAATTATAGAAAACCCGCAAAGATTAAAAGCGAATTTTACGAATGTAAATTGGACTCCAGTCCCTTCAGGAGTGTCCTGAATCTAATAAACATAGCTATTGCAGTTAATGTAAGGCCAATGAGCAATCCGTACCAAATCCCTGTACTTCCAAGGCCTGCTTTAAACCCGAGGTAGTAGCCAAGAGGAAGACCAATGATCCAGTATGCGATAAAAATATATACCGTTGGCATCTTTACATCTTGTAAGCCACGCAAAGCACCTGTGCATACCACCTGTGCGCCATCCGATAATTGAAAAAAACCAGCAATTACAATTAAGGGAGTTGCAATTTTTATAACCTCAATATCATCGATATAAATAGTCGGCAAAAAATTTCTTCCAACAATAAAAAGTACTGCCCACGCAAGCATAAATAAAAGTGCCATAATGATTAAAGTATATGCTACGTCTCGCACTTTTTGGATATCTCGCTTACCCAATTCGTTACTTACACGAATAGTGGCTGCCGAAGCAATGCCTGAAGTGGTCATATAGCTAATAGTTGCCAGGTTGATGGCAATTTGGTGCGCAGCAAGCGCATTGGTGCCCAACCATCCCATCATGATTGCAGAAAAATCGAAAGCGGCCACTTCAAAAATAAATTGCATACCAGCCGGTACCCCAATGATTAAAAGTTTTCTAAAAATTTTTCTGGAATAATTTCCAATCACAAAGCCCATCCGGTAGATCAGGAACTGCTTTGAAAAATAGATATAACCCAGTATGGCCAACATCATCACAACCCTTGATGCGAGAGAACCATATCCTGCACCAAGTAGTCCCATGGCTGGAAACCCGGCATGGCCATAGATTAAGATATAATTGAGAAAAATATTAAGAAAGACGCTGCCCAACATAATAATCATGGCAATGCGTGTATTGGACATACCTTCAGCAAACTGACGGCATGATTGAAAAATAAGAACGGGTAATAGAGAATAGGCCAATACTGATAAATAGGGGATTGCCAAATCGACTACTTCTTCCGGCTGATCGATATGGTGGAGCAATGGGCGGCATAGAAGCACAACGCCAATTAGAAACAGCCCATTAATTAATGCAATCATTAACCCATGGCGAAGTGTGTCGCTAATTTTATTTGTGTCTCCTTCACCATCAGCTGTAGCTACCAATGGAGTAATCGCATATGATACTCCAATGCCAAACAGCATGAGTAAATTGAAAATAACATTGGCCAGTGAAGATGCGGCCAGAGAGGTGGCACCGACATGCCCTACCATAATACTATCAGTGACGCCAACCATTACATGGCTAAGCTGGCTGAGCATAACGGGATAGGCCAGGTGCCAGCTTTGATTAACATGAGGGCGATATCTATCCAGAGAAATCAAAACCCTTTTAGTCTGGCAAGTCTTAACACGCCAATTACACTGAGACTATCTGTTATCTCTCCATGCTCCACCATTTGAAGTACCTCAGCATATGGCAGCTTCTTAACAATCATATCTGCTTCTGTATCGTCTAGTTTGGTGTTTCCTTGTGCCAATTCTTCAGCCAGGAAGACATAACCCACTTCATTTGAAACGGAATTGGATAAATGTACACGTGCAATTTCAGTCCATTTCTTGGCAATCAGTCCCGTTTCCTCGCTGAGTTCTCGCTTGGCAGAAGTTAGGGTATCTATTTCCAAAGGTCCACCACCTTCAGGTATTTCCCAGGACCATTCATTGAGTGTGTACCGATGTTGTCCAACAATCCAGGTATTATTCTCTTTATCAAGTGGGATGATTCCGATGGCTTTATTTTTAAAATGCACTTTGCCGTAAATTCCTTTTCCACCTGAAGGATTGATAACCTGATGTTCATCCAATTTAATCCATGAGTTTTCATAGACTTCTTTAATTAAAATTGTCTTCCACAGATTTTTTCTTATCGAGTCCATTGCGAAATCATTTGTCTACAAAACTATCCTTTTTGCGAGAATAAGTATCTTGCATCGTGCTTAAGTCATCCTATACTTTAGATAAAATAGAAGCCGGTTGCGATGAGGTGGGACGTGGGTGTTTAGCTGGTCCTGTTGTAGCTGCAGCTGTAATTCTTCCTAAAAATTATGTGCATGAGATACTAAATGATTCGAAGCAACTTAATAGAGAGGAAAGGATATTATTGACGGAGGAAATAAAAAGGGAAGCCATAAGTTGGGCTGTAGCAGAAGTAAGTAATGTGGAGATTGATAAATCCAATATTTTGAAAGCCACATTTAAAGCCATGCACCTTGCACTGGATAAGTTAGCCTTGAGGCCGGATCTGCTTCTTATAGATGGGAATCGCTTTCAACCTTATGGAGAATTGGATTTTGAATGTATAATCAAAGGAGATGGAAAATACTTAAGCATTGCAGCGGCTTCTGTCTTGGCTAAGACTTATCGTGACGAATTGATGATCAAACTTTCTCAGCAATATCCTGGTTATGCATGGGAGACTAATGTTGGGTATCCAACTGAAGAGCATCGCGATGGAATAAGGAGTTTGGGCATTACCCCTTATCACCGAAGGAGCTTCCAGTTATTGCCATCGCAATTGGAATTGTTCAATTGATATTAGAAGAGAAATCTACATATGTGTTTAATATTCCTTTCCATTAAAAATCATCCAAAATACAAGCTAATTGTAGCGGCTAATAGAGATGAATTTTATGCTCGTAAAACAGCTGCGGCTCATGCTTGGACGGATTATCCCAAAGTAATTGGAGGGCGAGATCTCGAGGCTATGGGCACTTGGATGGCGATGGCTAAGTCAGGGAAACTTGGAATGGTTACTAACTATCGCGACTTAAAGAACATAAATCCAAATGCGCCAACACGCGGTTTATTAGTATCCGACTTTCTTATTAATGATTATCAACCGGAAGAGTACCTTAAGGAAATACATCTGAAAGCAGATCAATACAATGGGTTCAATCTGCTCATTGGCACAATGGAACAACTTTATTATTACTCCAATTATCAATCTAAGATTTTGAAATTGGAATCGGGGACATATGGATTAAGTAATGCGCTGCTGGATACCCCATGGCCAAAAGTGAAACGAGGAAAGGAAGAATTCAATTCAGTTATTAATCAGGATGAGATTGCAGTTGATAGTATTTTCGAAATACTCAGAGACGAAGACATTGCTCCTGATAATCAGCTGCCAAATACAGGACTGGACCTTGATAGGGAAAGATCTCTATCTGCTATGTTTATTAAAACACCAAACTATGGGTCCAGGTGTTCAACCGTAGTTCTGGTTGACAAAGACAATAAAGTGAGTTACTCGGAAAGAGTGTATAATGTAGAAACCTTTGAATTCGACCAACGGGAGTTTCACTTTGAAGCGGAATAAATTAGCTTTATCTCTCTAAATGGTAACAATACAGCTTTAATTACGTCTTAAGAGTGTAGAAATTGAGTATGACCAAAATAATCGAAACCGATAAGATTTCAAGGATTTACCAGATGGGCACCAATACGGTTCGTGCCCTTCAGGAAATTTCCATTTCCATAGATAAGGGTGAGTATGTAGCGTTTATGGGGCCTTCTGGGTCAGGCAAATCCACGCTTATGAATATTATTGGGTGTCTGGATACACCTTCAAGTGGTACATATATTCTCAACGGGCATCACGTGAGTGAAATGACGGAAAATGAACTGGCTGAGATTAGAAATAAAGAAATCGGATTTGTTTTTCAAACGTTCAATCTATTGCCCCGTGCTTCTGCATTGGAGAATGTTGCGCTTCCTCTGGTTTACGCTGGTTATAGCCGATTTGATAGAGAGGAAAAAGCCATGGAGGCGTTGGAGAGCGTTGACCTTGCCGATCGCTGGCACCACAAACCCAATGAGTTGTCGGGCGGACAACGCCAAAGGGTAGCCATCGCCAGGGCTTTGGTAAACGATCCGTCTATTATATTAGCTGACGAGCCAACTGGAAATCTGGATTCTAAAACATCTTATGATATCATGGGGCTATTCCAAAAGCTGCATGATAAGGGAAACACGATCATTATGGTGACCCATGAAGACGATATTGCGCATTATGCGCATCGCATAATACGGCTGAGAGATGGACTTGTAGAATGGGATAAGATCAACGAAAAAGTTTCGAGAAGCGAGGTACCGGTTGGATAAGTCCTTTTTGTTTCTAACACACCAAGTATATTCGACATGAAGATTTACACAAAAACCGGAGATAAAGGTGAAACCGGATTATTTGGTGGCAAACGGGTTTCCAAAGGAGATTTGCGCATCGACACTTATGGCACAGTGGACGAACTTAATGCGCATGTGGGTTTATTGCGTGATCAGGAAGTAAATGCCAAACGCAAAAATGTGCTTGTTGAAATTCAGGATAGACTTTTTACCATTGGTTCCATTTTAGCTACGGAACCTGGTAATGACAAAGTTAAAATTCCTTTACTTTCAAAAAGTGATGTTTCAAATCTTGAAAAAGAAATTGACTTAATGGAGGCCACACTTGCTCCAATGAATTCATTCGTGCTTCCTGGCGGCCATCCTTCAGTTTCATTTGGACATGTTGCCAGAACGGTGTGTCGGAGAGCGGAACGCGTGGTGATCAGACTAAGTGAAGTCGAGCAGATTGATCAGCTGGTGATTCAATATCTGAACAGATTATCAGACTATTTTTTCGTGTTGTGTCGCAAGATGGCTGATGAACTGAAGGTGGAGGAAACGCCTTGGCAACCGAGAATGTAGTCAGAGCCCTCCTTGCGAATTTTGAGCCACCAAAGGCTTTCCTTCTTCATCAATAATTTGAATCCAGCCTTTGTATTTCCTTAGCGTATTATCCTCCCTGCTTTTTTCCGGGTCATAAGGATTGCGATATTGAATTACTTTTACAAAGCAAAAAGTGCTTTCGCATTTTCCAGTTGTGGTTATTTCCGAATACAATTCATCGGCTGTTCCAATTTCTTTAGATTCAGCATTGGGATACTGATAAATAGAAGCGATTTTATTTATTGGATGG
>DATCZR010000216.1:0-6563 GCA_036525835.1 Cyclobacteriaceae bacterium | reverse complement strand
GTTGGAGATCCTAAGGAATTTATCACCGCACATCAGGGAACGTTTGGTGGTAAACTCATTAAATACAAGGCTATTGCGGGAGAAACCTATTTAAAAGACAAGGATGGAGAACCGGTAGCATCCATCTGGTCAGTAAGTTATAAGGTAGACGGGGCAGAAAACACAACTCGTCCTGTCACCTTTATATTCAATGGTGGTCCTGGCTCAGCCTCAATCTGGTTGCATCTGGGACTATTTGGCCCACAGATTACTAAGGTAGACAGTGACGCCAAACAAGATGATGGGGCAGCGCCATATCCCTTGGTAAATAATATCCACGGGATGCTCGATCTGACTGATTTGGTTTTTATTGATCCTGTGGGCACTGGATACAGCCGGGTAGTTGGCAAGGGAAAAGTAGAAGATTATTGGGGTTTGAATGAAGATGCCAGGTCCATTGCCGAGTTCATGCGATTGTGGGTAACCAAACATAAAAGGTGGAACTCGCCCAAGTACATTGCTGGGGAGAGCTTTGGCACAACCAGGGCTGCCGCAGTGACTTATGAGCTTGAAGGCGATGGTCAAGAAATGGCTCTTAATGGCTTGATACTTATATCTCAAGCCCTGGATTATCAAGGTTCAACTTCAACCCACGACAACATCGTATCGTACATCACCTACTTTCCCAGTATGGCTGCCACCTCATGGTATCACCAAAAGGCGGGAGTGGGTAAAACCCTGGAAGCATTTGTAGAAGAAGCTAGGGTATTTGCGCTGGACGAATATGTACGTGCTTTATACAAAGGCTCCCGGTTAACGCCAGCAGAAAAGGATCATATAGCCGAACGCCTGGTCTACTTCACGGGTCTGCCTCGAACCTATATCGATCATTCAAATCTGAGAATACTGATTCCTCGCTATCGAAAAGAACTATTGCGCGACAAGGGTCTTGCCATTGGACAGCTGGATGGAAGATTTACTGGAGATGAATCGGATAATGTGGCGGAAAGGCCAACATTAGGAGATGCTGCTAGCTATAATATAGATGGGGCATACACAGCTATTTTGAATCATTATTATGCAAGTCAACTGAATGTTGATATGGATAGACCCTATGTTACCTCCAATGAGGAGTTGGGAAAAAAATGGCGATGGAGAGATGTCGCAAACGAAAAATATTGGGAACCTAGTTATGTCAACGTTGCTCGTAAAATGGGAGATGCCATGCGTAGAAATAAAGACCTGAAAGTAATCGTAGCCAGTGGTTATTACGATCTAATTTGCCCATTCTTTGATACTGAGTATACTTTCGCCAGAAATGGGATCCTCCAGGATCGTGTGACCCATACCTATTATGAAGCAGGGCATATGATGTATGTACACGAGCCGGATTTGGTAAAAATAGCTGCCGATATCAGAAAATTCTTAACCACAAAACAATAATTGTTCTACAATGAAAAATGTAATAATAACCGGAGCAGGTGGAGCTTTGGGTGAAGCTAGCGTCAAGGAATTTCAGAGCAAAGGCTTTCATGTAATAGCTGTTCTCTCCCCAGGAAAAAATATATCTTATAAAAGCAAAGATTCAATTTCATTATATCATGTCGACTTGACGAATGAAGATAAAACATCCAAACTGGTTGACACGATTATTTCAACACATCAAACAATCGATGTCGCACTGCTACTGGTTGGTGGCTTTGCCGTTGGATCTATCCAAGACACCGATGGCGCAGCCATAAATAAAATGATCAGTCTTAATTTTGAAACCGCCTACTATGCTGCCAGAAAAATATTCAATCAGATGATATCTCAACCCAACGGAGGAAGATTGGTATTTGTAGGCGCTAAGCCAGCACTTAGTGCCAGCGCCGGTAAGGAAAAGCTAGCTTACTCGCTTTCCAAGTCACTCATCTTTAAGTTGGCAGAATTATTAAACGCAGCAGGAAGCAAGAGCAATGTCGTGTCCACCGTGGTGGTACCAAGCATCATTGACACCGAAGCAAATAGGAAGTCGATGCCGAAGTCAGATCCTTCCAATTGGGTAACAGCGGAAGAAATTGCCCGCATAATATCATTTGCCACTTCTGAAGATGGGGTTAAGTTACGTGAACCTGTTTTGAAGATTTATGGAGCTTCTTAAGAATTTCTTCTTTTTTTGTCTACTTCAAAATTGAAAATATCATTACGCTGATAATGCCCGGAAGTGTCCAGGGTCATTCGCTCTTTGATGGCGTCATCCAAATTGCAATCACCTATTATCAATTCCTCCCTGTCAAACACGGGCTCCACAAGATATTTTCCATTTGGGCCGATGATACAACTTCCACCATTCAGAGTCAATTGACCAGGTTTTGATTTTAAATTATCTGGCAGTTCCAGATGTTTTGGGAAATCTGATGCTTTTAGTATTTGCCCTGCTGCCAAAACAAAACATCGCCCTTCAAAGGCATAGTGTCTACTGGCCACCTGGTGCATCTCATGAACTTTCGGCCAGAGGGCAACGTGAAAGTGTTCTCCGGAATCATGCAATGCTTGTCTGGTTAGTGGCATCCAATG
The DNA here is from genome assembly GCA_036525835.1 of Cyclobacteriaceae bacterium. Classification (GTDB taxonomy): domain Bacteria; phylum Bacteroidota; class Bacteroidia; order Cytophagales; family Cyclobacteriaceae; genus ELB16-189. The sequence goes on along the minus strand of DATCZR010000216.1, from coordinate 4,025 downwards.
TTCCCAACAAATACTACCACCTACCCGTCCGATTTCTGTGTCAACTGCCACTAAGCCGTGTCCATCACCCATACCATATAACATCTTTTCAGTAAAGGTGGGCATCAGCTTTCGATGATGATTCAAAAGTTTCCCTAAGTGATCAATGATTACAAAGCTGTTATAGACTGTGCCATTGCCAGGCCCGGACTCTACTTTCTCATTGATGCCCAAACAAATCGCAATCTTAAGCTCCCTTGCACGACTACAGATCCACACAAATTCTTTACTTTTTACAGATAAGCTGCTATGATAAAACTGAAGATATGCTTCCTTCATCTCAGGCGCATCCCATTGCGAAACATTGGTACAATAATCCAACCAGGAAGGATAACCAGATAGCCATGTCTCACCTATTACCAACAATTTAGTTCCTTTCGTTGAGGCTTCTTCCATAATCTCACCCAACTTCTTCAAGCTTGCTTCTAAGTTGAGATGAACAGAACTGAATTGGCCAATGGCTACCCTAACTATTCGCGACATACATATCTTTAAACTACCGGTCAGAAACGATTACTATTTTTAGGAGTCTATTCAAAACTAAACTAATTTAAGGCCTCTTTAAACCTTTTTTTAATTATTGAATGTTTAGAAAAATTCACCGGATTTTTACACATATTCTCCGGTATTTCCAAAGAAGGCTAAACGAAAAGCAATTCCTGATTTTTTCCAGCATCCTGGTTGGTATATCCAGCGGATTCGCAGCGGTGCTTTTAAAATCTTTCGCCCATTTCATAAGCGTAACAGTTGAGAAATATACCAGCAACTATGAGGATTTCTTCCTGTTTACCCTGTTTCCGCTTGTTGGACTGATCATCACAGTTATTTATGTACGCTCTTTTATTAAGAAAGAAGAATTTCTGAAAGGAAGTGCTGATATCGTTTATTCCATTGCCAAAAAGTCCAGCATCTTGCCTCAATCGCAAATGTATTCCCACGTGGTATCCAGTGCCTTTACTGTCGGGTTCGGTGGGTCGGTTGGTTTAGAGTCGCCATTGGTCAGCTCTGGTTCTGCCATTGGATCCAATTATGGTAAGACATATCATCTTAGCTATAAAGATCGCACCATGTTATTGGCTTGTGGAGCAGCGGCCGCTATTGCCGGAGCGTTCAACTCACCTATTGCCGGAGTCTTATTCGCCATCGAGGTGCTCCTTACCGACATTTCAGTTTCAGCTTTTATCCCTCTAATAATTTCGGCAGCCTCTGGCGCTCTCTTCTCTAAAATTATATTAGGTGAAGGCGTACTGTTATCATTCACCAATGTTGAGCCTTTCAATTATAACAATACCCCTTTCTACATTTTACTTGGTGTGATGGCTGGATTAACCTCTTTGTATTATACCAGGATATTTACCAAAATAGAACATCGCATATCTCTAGTGAAAAATAACTACACCAAAGTAATTGGTGCGGGACTAATTCTAGCCGTTATGCTTATTATATTCCCCCCGCTGTTTGGTGAAGGATATGAGGGCATTAAAAATTTGGCTTCGCTTGATCATAACCAACTGATTCGCAATAGCATCCTTCAGCCTTTGATTGGAAATGAATGGATCGCTATTCTGTTTATACTCGCCCTCATGTTAATTAAGGTTTTTGCCACCGCCATCACCATCGGTGGCGGAGGTAATGGTGGTAACTTTGCTCCCTCCCTTTGTGTTGGTGCCTATCTCGGCTACGCCTATTCCGGATTTATCAATTTGACAGGAATTTCCAAAATACCGCAATCTAATTTCACGTTGGTCGCCATGGCGGGCATTCTCAGTGGTGTTTTTTATGCTCCGCTCACTGCCATATTCCTTATTGCAGAAATCACTGGAGGCTATAACCTGATGATCCCTTTGATGTTGGTAGCTGCCATCAGTAATGTAATCATGAAATACTTTGAGCCACTTTCCATGGAAAACAAAAAGTTGGCCACTAAGATGAATCTTTCCGTCGAGAACAGAGATAAATACTTGTTGAGTAAACTTGATCTTGAAAACATGATTGAGACAGATTTTCAGGCGGTAAAGCCAGGCGACAACTTAAGAGCACTTGTGGCAGCCATCACTAAATCGCGTAGAAATCTTTTTCCAGTAGTCAATGAAGATCAGGAACTGGCTGGCGTTATTCTACTAGACAGTGTAAAGGAAATGATGTTTAATCATGAGCTGTACGATAAGATCATTGTAAAAGATATCATGACACGGCCAATGGCCATTATCTCACCGGATGAGAATTTAAATTCAGTCTTGAAAAAGTTTGAAGATACAGAACAATGGAACTTGCCAGTCATTGAAAATCACCGTTATGTCGGATTCTTGTCCAAGTCCAGCATTCTGTCTGAATATCGGGATGAACTTTTAAAATCGACTTGATTTCGGGTTACCCATTTAGTCGTTTCGGATTGCAATTAACCAAAGTCGCTTTCTTTAATCCCATCCAGTATGGAAATTGGATGTCAGAAACGGGGCAAAAAAAAGGGCTGAAATTCAGCCCTTTTTTTAATTGAATCAATGTTTTGTTAATCCCACAATCCCAATGCTTTCATTTTCTTTTCTATACGGGCCATCTGTGGTCGCATATCCAGATCTGTATAAATAGAATATAAGTTATCCAAAACTTTTTCATCGTCTGGTGAAAGCTTTTCCGCATCCTCCCAATAAGGAAGAGCCTTCTTCAAGTTCTCCACTAGGGTTTTATCTAATTCAAAACGTTTCTTTTTATCCTCCGCAGTAATACCCAATTGATTCATTTCCCGCTTTACTTTTTTGGCATCGAGATGAACCAGTTCAGCGATGGCTAGCCTAGGTTCGAAATATTGCGGATCAATCTTCACTGCCTCATCATACCATTTTCTTGCTGCAGCATTATCATCCAAACGCTGGTTAATTACACCAAGAAAATATCTAGTCTCAGCATCCGCAGGGTCACTGACTGCCTGCTTCTCCATAGCCTCTTTTGCATCCACCATTTTGCCCATTCTCATATACAAGTCCAACTCAAACTTTGGGAATTCTGAATTCTTAGGATGAACTATCATGGCATTTTTAACCACTTCCAAAGCCTTGTCATTGTCTTTCAACTGGTCTCTGTACACGCTAAAGAGCATGATGTATGCATCCGAAGAAGTGCCGCCTTGCTCCAAATATCTATTTAGATACTGAATGGCTTTTTCATGCTCATCTGCTGATGGGGCAAAAAATATACCTGCATTCATTAAAATAGACGTGTCATCAGGCACAAAGTAAAGTGTCCTTTCAACCTGTTTAAATGCTTCCTTATAGTCCTTATCCTCCTGGTATGACTTGATGCCTTTTTCAAAATAGCTTTGTGCCAGATAGGCATTCACCTGATCAGTGATCATAGGAAATCCTTCAGGGCCATTGATGAAGCTTCCATTATCAGGATCAAGCGCGTAAGCTTTGTCAAATGCTTCCTTGGCAATCGGGAATGGTTCAGCCTCCAGTGACTTGGCTGCCTCATTTTTGGTGGTGTCTATAGCCGCATATATCAATCCTTTGAGGTACCATGCTTTCGAATTTTTGGCAAATTTCTCATTGGAAACTGTGGCATCAATGATGGCTTTTGCCTCGGCATATTCTCCACTGCGAAGAGCTCTTTCTGCTTTAGGTATGCTGGGCTTAATTGGCTTTTGGGCTAGCACCACAAAAGGCATAATCAGGAGTATTAAAAGTATCCTTTTCATTTGAATTTAGGTTTAGAAATACAAATTTATTCGTTTACATCGTTTATCGAAGAGTCAGGCACTTCCATTTTTACTATTTTTTCTACCGAAGAAATGGCATCATCTTCATTGAGTTTAATCACCCTTACCCCCTGAGTCGCTCGTCCCATTATTCGCAATTCGGAAACCTTAATTCGAATACTAATTCCAGAACGATTTATAATCATCAACTCGTCATCATCACCAACCTCTTTTATGGCAACAAGCTTGCCAGTTTTTTCAGTGATATTAATGGTTTTGACGCCTTTTCCTC
>DATCZR010000215.1:0-7117 GCA_036525835.1 Cyclobacteriaceae bacterium | reverse complement strand
TTGGTGCTATCCCAACCGGGCCTGTAAGTGGTTGCGAAAAGCCAGGATGTCACGGTGTGAATAGCAAGTGCAACCGGGATAATGACGATGGATATGATTCGGATAGACTTGTCTTTGATGGAAATCTGTGCGGCAGTGTTTTTCCAAAATGATCCTAGGAATTTGTAATATTTAATAAGTCGCTTACTGATTTTATCCTGATGCTTCAGGAGGATGGCGACATCGGGTAATAGAGGGATATAAAGCAGTAATGCGCTGAGAGCCAAATAAGTTGTGATAACAATAACATCCCAAAGAATGGGAGATTGCAGCCTGCCGTAAAGGAATAAATTGATGAATCGCTCCGGGCGGCCCATATCCACGATAATAATAATTGAAGCAAAAACTATTGCTGACACGGCAATGATTTCGGAAATACGGGTGAGTGGTGTACTCCAGGTGGTATTCGTGAGCCTGAGGATCGCAGTTATCAAAGATCCCACCAGACTAATGGCTACAAAAAAAACAAAGTTAGAGATGTAAATCCCCCATGATGCATAATCACGCATGGCAGTGACTGAAAGCCCGTATTTCAATTGACGGAAATAGGCATACGCACCAATGATGCAAATTATTATCAAGATAGTTACCCAGGCCTTTCCGAGTTTGCCGAATTTTTGAGGCAATAGCTCTTGCTCAATTTCCTCGGTAATGGATGTATTGATATTTTCCACAAGTTTTGATTTTAATTTTTTTCAAGTCCTTCTTCAAATGGGAACAACCTGTTTACAGGAGGAAGATAATAGACTCTTGGTTTTGTACCTAAGTCCTCCATGAGCCTAAATCCTGCGCGATCACGAATCAATTCGCTAAATCGTGCCGTCTCGGAGCCATTGGTTACAATATCTTCGTTCATGTCTCCAAAGTAGAATACTCCATTGGGGCATGCCGATACGCAATGTGGCAATTCGCCTTTTCTGACCATGTCAGGACAAAAATCACATTTATTAACTGTTCCGATAGTTGGAGGGCAACTGGTTTCCGGAGAGTACTCCATTTCTGCAACTGCCTTGGGAATTATGGGTTTTTCCCAATTGAATACCCGAGTAGAATAGGGACAAGCTGCCATGCAAAACCGGCACCCAATACAACGCTGGTTATCAATAAGTACGACTCCGTCTGTACGTTTAAACGTAGCATCTACCGGACATACTTTTACACAAGGAGGCTCATCACAGTGCATGCAGGTAGTAGGTTGCCAATATTGGGCAGTGTGCTCAGCATCCTGCATGGGGTATACTTTAATCCAGTTTTGACCTTCTGAAACAAAGTGCATTTTATTGCATGCGCTTTGACACTTTTTCAAATTCTTACATCGGGCAAGATCAATTACCATCACTAGCTTTTTGCCTGGTATGCCCTCACGACCATTGTTACTAATTGGAGATTCTGGCACAGGCTTGAGATACGCCTTGTCTATTTTTATTGCGTAGCCGTCCGGGGAGAGTAGCTCCACCATCTCACCCGTTTCAATGACGGGTTCATCAAGCAGTGATGAAAAGGGGCTTTCTTCTGTAGAAAGAATTTTTTTTAAAAAACTCCTTCTGGGCAGACTGTTATCTTTATTTGGTTCCATTTAATTACAATTTTTGATTTTTCCACACCCATGATGCTAATTCGCTGTTGGTGACAGGCCTTTTTCCTTTCGGTATTTTTTTTAAATCTACCTCTACCAATTTTCCATCACGTGTCAAAAGTTTAGTGGTTTTTACGGGTGCATTTTTTACAAATAATTTCCTTTTAAGGATGGCAAAACTCCCTATGATAAAAGCGGTGGCACCAAAAAATTTTCTACGAGACACATTGCTCTTGGGTACTTTTAGAAATTCCATAGTCGGGTTATGTTAAAGCCAATAAGTATATCGCCTTTGGTAAAATCAAATTGATTATAAGCAATGTTTTCTTGCTGCAGTATGCCCTGGAAGTTGGTGATGAAAATTTGAAAGGCATGCGAGCTGGTTGCAATTTCCCAACCTAAAGAGACACCGGGTTGTAAATCAAAATTAGGATCGTCATGCTTCGTCACCTGCTGCACATAGCCTACCAGGATTGAAGATTGAGCGGAAAATTTATAGCGACCGGCTATAGCCACAGCAATCATATCATTCTGGTAAAGAGAATCAACGGCATTATGATGTGAAAAACTTGGACTTATCTGCAATGAAATCTTCGGTGTAATTCTCGCGGCAATTATCAATTCGTTATAAAATGAAAGGCGATGAACTTCCTTATCAAAGTTCTCTGGTGCGCGGGTATCAATCGCTGTATTTCCATAATAAGTAACGCTTACGGGGATACTCCAATCCCTTCTTTGTTTGATGATCGAATATTTGGCGTTCAAATCCACAATTTTTTTAAGTTTCATGAATCCAAAGCCCACCGAGAGGTTACTTATGGGTGTGTAACTAAAACCTAGTCGAATGTTAGCACCTGGGGCATATATACCATACAAATCACTTATTCCATTTTCCACAGTTCCAAACCGATGCTGCATGTCAAACTCCAAAGTTTTAGCAGACGGAACGATTATAGATTGAAGGTCGACCAATTGAGCGCTCTCAAATGCTGGTCTTGCAGGTCGATTATCTGTATCACTGACTTCTTCATCCTGTGCAATTACAAAAACTGCCGGGAAGAGCAGTAGGATTATTAAAGAGAGCTTTCTCATGGTATTCTTAGAGGTTATGTTGGTTAATTTTTTCATTTGCAGACACCTTTAAATTAATTTAGTTATCCAGTGCGCCTTGTTCAATCCATTTCAGAATGATGGCTCTGTCCTGGTCGGTTGCATAATCTTTCATGCTGCCGTCAGTAATTCTTTTATAGATCTCGCTCTCTTCAGGAACATCTAAGTCTACATAGCCAAAAAATGTGAGACTAACGAATGCGTTAGTTGGAGTAAGATTTGGAGGTATTCCACCAGTTGAATGACATCCTGAGTTGTTGCATATTCCATTGAAAATGGGAATAACATTGTCATTAAAACTTATTTCAGTAGGAACTTCCGGCTCCTTTGGGCTGATGGTCTCATAGGTACAGGATGAGGTTGCACCCAATAAAATCAGCACTATCAATGCGCAATAATTTCTCATCAATTATTTGGTTTAAAAGTTAATTGTTGATTAAACGCTCCAATTTTATTAAGCGTATCATTATCGCCCAAAAGCAGGCTGAACGTGTACGACATTTGTGCAGGATCAAATACGATATCATCAGCGTTTACTGTATTTAATGCCCTGACAAGCAAAACTGAATAGCCTGCTTTGTTAAACTTATCAATTTTAGCTAATTGAACATTGGATACAGCCCTGATATCAGAATTGCTACCGGTGGGATTTTGAAGATAATAACCGGGAATTCCGCTAAAACCTCGTAGTCTGGCAAACAAATTCTCCCTGTCTATTTCGGTATCCGGATAATGTGTTGAGCCTTCGTGCTGAGCGTGGTCAGAAGCAAAATTATCGAGAGCCGCTCGTGTGAGACGATTGAATTGTCCGGGTAGATTAAGAGCAACATAAACGGGATTTGAGAACCCATTGCCATCCCCGGTAACTCCGTGACAGGGGGCGCATTCTGCTTGAAAATATATATCTCCATCGGCTGGGCTACCTGTAAAATTCTTTTTGTTCAAAAGATAATATCCCGGATCAAGTATGGTACGACCTCCTGGCTTACGAGTCAATTCCTGCTGTACGCCATCCCAATCATATTGCGGACCACCCCTGTTATCACTAAGGGCATTACGGACATATGTCTTATTGCCAGCGTCAGCAATGGCTCCGGTGCCGTTGTCGATCATATCAATAGCATACCCTAATGGTTCTGAAAGAGCAAGTGACCAGTTCCAGAGATCACTTTTCCCAGATCCCATGTCAAAGGAAAGTGTGAGGTTATCATCACTCCGCTGCGAAGTCCAGCCGACAGTGGAGCCTGCCTTATTGGGGTCTGTAGGGCCATTATATAACCAGTTGGCCTGGGATGCATTATACAAAGTATCTTTCCAGTTAATGAGAATATAAAGACTGTCTGAAGTGTAGGCAGCTTTTAATAAAATGTCAGGATCGTCTCCAAGATTGAATAAGTGTATACCTTCGAATGTACCATTCATATTGAATAAACCATCCTCCGCTGGGACTTGACCTGTCGTTTGATTCTGTGCACTGATAGGCAGAAAGTCGGCAGTTTTCCAGTAGTTCGAAGTTATTTTGCTGGGTGGCGTGGTCACAAATTTGGCTTCAAGTGTTGAAGTTGGATCTGGAACATCAGGCGTTGGGATTTTGATTGGATCATTTTCATAATAGGTGCACCCAACTAACATTGTGACTAAACCCACAAAGCATAGTCTTCTTATAAATATCAAGTTTCCCATTGTATTTCGCTTTAAATAAAGGGGAGTATAATACTCCCCTTTGTTGGATAAGTATGATTACAACATTATTGAGTTACAGAACCCACTATTGAAATGTTGATAGTTACTGGGGAATCCTCAATATTACCGCTTGTAAGAGTGTAATCAGCCTTGGGTTTGATGATAAGTCTACCTTCAAAACCGGTGCGTGTGTTGGTGCCTATAACCAATGGAGCAACAGTTTTGAACCATAAATCGGTTGGCTTGGTAATGCCCATGAAAGTTAGATTGCCTTTGGCCAGGTAGCCATCACCATAAGCGCTAATGGTAGTGCTAGTGAATTTGGCGTAACGGTTTGGATTTGTAGTAATTTTTGAAGGGGTAACGTCAGGGGTAATTGTATTATCTGGTGTAATTCCAAAAGTACCAGCAATGCAACCTAATTCCATAAAGTCTGTAGCAGGGCTGAATGGGGGATTATCATTTACTGTTGTGCGGTTGTCTCTTCCACCAGGCGTGCGGGTATCTACGCTTGCCAAGTCAATTTCGACATCTATGGAGCTTCCAGCAAGGTTGGCTGGATCAAAGCTGACAACGAATTTATGCATTTGCTTAAATGCTCCAGAGAAATCAGCCTGTGCGCCACGGTAAGGAAACTCAAAGCTTACAAGACTGTGGTTATTGTCGAATTGCCACGCTGGAGTAGCTGGTTGATCGTATTTGCTATTAGTTCCATCCCATGCATAATTGGCTACAATGGCAGGAATTGCGGTCTGTCCACCTGATTCTAACTCAAGGTTTTGTGTTGCGTTTTCAGTGCCTAGCACTACGTCTGTATCACCAATGGAAAATCTTAACCCTGTCAACCTTCCAGCAGAGTTTTGATTGTCGGTGTCATAATAAGCGGCCAGGGTGTAGGTAGCGGCTTCGAGTTTGTTAAAACTGTAGTTTCCGGAGGCATCGGCAACAGTTTGCATATTGACAACTGGGGTTGTACTAAATAAAGTAACAACTGCGCCTGCAGCAGCTACTTGGGCTCCTGAGCTATTTGGATAAGTTACTGTTCCGGATATAGTTGCAAGATTCACTGGTGCTGGACTGTCATCGCTGCACTGGACAGCCAGTCCCAAGACAAGTAAAATGGTTAATGAGAAGGAAAATAATCTAAGCGTTTTCATATTCGTATGGTTATAATAGTAAAATAATTTGTTTTCGTTTCTTACTTCAAGAGTAAAAGTAGAGTCGGAAATACTACTTAGTCATGACAGGAGTCAATCCTGGGAGTGATCTTAATCATGTCGTATTTTAGGTCGAAAAAGCTATATTTCGACGGAAATGTTGATTTATTTGAAGGAGTAGCGGATGATGGATTTTAGAAAAAGATCATATAACGAGGCTTTACCCTCAAAAGAGGAGGCATCCAGATGGTGAATGCCGGTTTTAGCGGTAAGTTCCAATCCGGCCGGAGTCATTTTATAAATAAATAGTTCATAACTAGGCTGGGAGCCAGTTTCAATCATCACCCTGATGTCTATATAGTATTCCTCAGGCGCAATTTGATTATCGCCCTTTTCTCGAAGGAGGTGCACAACTTGATGAGGAGGCATGAGGCTGTCCAGAGGCAAGTCTTCATTTGGTTTGATTATTTTATAGAAAGGCCATGCCAAACCTGATCCATTGGTTATAGCTACCCGTTTATTGTCCAAGCTCTCTGTTAAAAAGGTAACCAGATTGGCTGCCGAATCACTTGGTGAAGAAACTGTATAATAATAAATCTTATTGGCTGCAATGTTTTCTGTGGTAGCATCGCAGCCAAAAATTACTAGTCCGAAAATGGTAGCTGAAATGATTTTAGCCAACATAGTTAATTACTTTGATGAGCTTTGTTCACCTTACCAATTTACAAGATCTAAAACATTCGGTTGGGATTGAGTCTTTCTCATCCGGCAATCAAATCAAGCATATACTCTTCCAAGGCTATCCTGGTTGTTAATATCAACCAAGTAACTTGGTGGAATTTCCCTAATAGTACAGTGCGCACTCTTGCAATTTTGGAGATGATATAAATCAATCTATCCTACTGATTGCATGACTACCGTCATAGACATAGAGATTTTCCTATTGTAAATTTACGGCCAAAATAGGACGAGCAATGAATTTATTTAATTTATTTAAAAGCAAAATCACGAATTTTTTTCTCTTCTTATTTTTAGCAGCAAGCGTCAATGGGCAAACTGCGTATTTTTTGAAAACGGACAAAGTGACGGTTTCGGGTACCTCTACCTTGCACGATTGGGTGTCAGAGGCAACTAAATTAGAATGGGAAGGAAAATTTGTGATGGAGGATAAGAAAATCAAGGAAGCAGAAGGGGTTAAAGTCAGAATTCCGGTGACATCCATTAAAAGTGGGAAAGGCAGAATCATGGACAGCAAAACGTATGAGGCCTTTGATTCAGACAAAAACCCTTTCATCACCTACATTTTAAATTCAGCCAACATATCCGGCAGCGCTACAGACTTTACTATCAATTCAACCGGAACGCTTAGTATGGCTGGAGCTTCTCGCACGATAACAATGCCTGTGAAAGCCAAAGTGCTAAGCAACGGCGAAATTCAACTAAAAGGCTCCTATAAAATGAATATGCGTGATTATAAGATGGTACCGCCAACGGCCGTGATGGGGACCATTAAGGTTGGTGAAGAACTGACTATTGACTTTGACTTAACCCT
>DATCZR010000214.1:0-3835 GCA_036525835.1 Cyclobacteriaceae bacterium | reverse complement strand
CCATCCAATGAGTGGAACACTACCAGGATCATTTTTACTGACGAGAAGGCGGAGTATTGGTTGAATGGCGAAAAGGTGGTTGAGTTTGTGCCCTGGTCTGAAGACTGGACGGCCAGAAGAAACAGTGGCAAGTGGGATGCTTATCCTGATTACGGAAAATCAAAGACAGGGTTGATCGGTCTGCAGGATCATGGCAGCTTTATTTGGTTTAGAAACATCAGGATCAAAGAATTATAATTGGATGAAGTTCATCGCTTGCATTGCGCTTGTATTGTGTGGCTTCGTAGCATCTGCTCAGCCTGTTTCTTTATTCAATGGGAAGGACCTCAGCGGGTGGAAAATATATGGCACTGAAAAGTGGTATGTAAAAGATGGGCTGCTGATCTGCGAAAGTGGACCTGATAAGCAGTACGGTTATCTGGCTACAGAGAAGCCATATCAGAATTTTGAACTGACACTGGAATTCAAGCAGGCGGCCAATGGCAACAGTGGTGTGTTTTTCAGGTCCTCGATTGAAGGGACAAAAATAACTGGATGGCAGGCAGAGGTAGCGCCACCCGGTAACGATACAGGAGGCATTTATGAATCGTATGGACGGGGTTGGTTGATCAAGCCCGATAAAGAAAAAGACAAATTTTTAAAGTTCGGAGAATGGAACACCATGAAGATTAAGGTGGTGGGGGATCAGGTAACCACCTGGCTCAATGGTGAGCCAATGATTGCTTTGAAAGATGAGAAGATCGGTGCAGCCAAAGGGAGCATCGCCTTACAGATCCATGACGGAGGAGGTATCAAAGTTTATTGGAGAAATATTATCGTTAACGAAATAAAACCAAATGATATGAGCAAGCCCTTTCTTGGACTTCGTACTTGTATTTATATAGTGAATGATTTGGATAAGGCAATCGCTTGGTATTCAGAGGCCTTTCAAACCAAGCCTTACTTCAACGAACCCTTTTATGTGGGATTTAATATTGGTGGGTATGAACTGGGATTAATGCCAGACGAAAAGTCAGTTACTGTAAAAGGGGAAGGGGTGAACACGTACTGGGGAGTTGACAATGTAGAAAAAGAATATGCCCGGCTCATTTCATTAGGAGCTACTGACCATGAAAAGCCTCACAATGTGGGTGGCGAGTTGGTAGTGGGCGCTATCAAAGACCCTTGGGGCAACATAGTAGGACTAATCTATAATCCAGACTTTAAGCTGGATTGATTTTAAAATATTCCTACGTAATGCTAATGCTATCACAAAAAGCAATTGTCTCCACCATCGATAGCATCTGCATCGTGGGCGAAGCTCCTGCATTTTTCCGTTTTGTATTTCATTGATAAGGGACTGTCTGTATTTCAGTAGTGCTATTTTTGCATTCAAGGTTCTAAATCCAATGTTGTGTCATTAGGATCCTCCCAAGATTTATACATCTTGCCCAAACGGATCTATCGTAAGAATTTTGTATTTTTAAATAAGGAAAATTGGCCTGATTTAAATGAAGCGTTTTCTTTTTTTGGTTTTTCTTTCTTTAATAGCCTGTGAAGATCACCCCGCAGCTGAAGGGAGCGATTCAATTCCAGTGAACATTCCGGAAACATTCACTAACCTGCCTGACAAAATCGTTGGTACCTATATCCTGGACAATGCCACACTAAACGGACCTAAATTTGAGGTGATTGTGGCGGCTAACCCTGAGACCAGCGTTGAGTATCAGCCTAATTCAGACATCACACAACTGGTTCGTAACATTGTATTTCGTGGTGGCGGTGAAGTTTCCTATTTGTCAGTATGTAACGAGGCTCAGCAGGCCATCGAATTTAAGTCAGACGGTAAAACTAGTCATGTGTGCATGGGGAGTAATTCAAATGCTGTTGATATGGGTTTTTGGAATACGACAGGAAAAAACGACGATCTGTTGGCGTGGAGCATCATTCATGGCAAAGCGCTGATTGAATGTGAAATTGTACCGTACCAAGTAAACTCAGAAAAATTGTCGGGTTATCTGGTTTTTCCATTACCCAGAAATACTCATACGCCTTTTTTGGAAGGTAGCAATCATCAATATAGAAAGATCAAAATTGTTCTTAGTAAAGCATAGCACCCAAAGGTAAAATAGCCCGTCTTTTGCCAGGTCATTTATATATACAGCGATAAAAACAGAATGACATCTTTGGGTTTTGTTAAATCAACCTAACAGAAGTCGGGTGCAAAAAGCACACATTGACTTATTGATTAATTGCCAGTATAAAAAGGGTTATCCGAATGAAGGTTACGTGAAAACATTGGGATTTAAAGTTGAGTGATTCAATTATGTAGAAGTTGTTAGACTTTTAGCCAGTCATCAAATTTTCTGTTTTCAATTGAATCAATTGTATCTATTTTCGAACATGAAAAAATTAATACTTCTAATCTGCATTGCTATTTCTACTATGACCTTAGCCCAGGATCAATACATCTTTCCATTTGGTGGTGGACAGAATAAATATTTTATCAGGGAGATCATCAAACTGACCGGTAAAGAGCGACCACGCATATGTTTTTTACCTACAGCATCCGGTGATAGCGAGCAGGGGATCATTCGTTTTTATGATCTGGTTTCAGATCTGTCGGTTGAACCTCATGTGCAAAAAGTTTGGATCAGCTCATACAATCAAAAGGAAACTTTTGAAGAAGTGCTATTGAGTATGGATGCTATTTACGTAGGGGGTGGCAACACCTTAAACATGATGGCTATTTGGAAGGCGCAGGGAATTGACGTGGTATTGAAAAAAGCCCTGGAAAAAGGAATCGTTTTGGCAGGTGGTAGCGCGGGTTCACTGTGCTGGTTTGACAATGGCACCACCGACTCGCGCCCAAGAGAATTAAGTGTGGTGGAGGGACTTGGGTTTCTTCCGTTTAGCCACAGCCCACATTATCACAGTGAAGAGTACCGGCAACCATTGTATCATAAGAATATTGCCAACGGTATCTTCAAGTCTGGCTATGCCATGGATGATTACTCAGGAATTATTTTCAAAAATGGTAAAGTATTCAAAGTCGTTTCACTAGATGAAGAACATCACTCTTATTTTGTTTCACTTAAAAACGGGAAAGTAGTTGAAGAGATTTTGAAGGCTGAGATATTAGGGCAGAATTAGATCATGTGTTAAACGAGAAATTGAATTAATTTCCCTTTACTGACCATCCTTTAATAATATATTATATTTTCTTTTAGCAGCTTATCTACGTTATAACGCTTTAATGCGCGATACCATTGATAGGTTTTACATTGACCATATCGGATGTAACACTTTCCATTTAGATTAGAAGTATCTTGCATCCTGCAAATCAGCTATCCAACCCGTGTGGAAGGCGTTGAAGTTGTGTTGCATGTGCTTAAGAATTCCTACCATGATTAATAAGTATCAAGACGGTGCGGTCGTATGGGCTAAAGAAAGCCCTGAAGTGAAGTTGGTGATCAGACGCTATTATAAAAGGATTTATCACTGCCTTGTTCAGGCAGACCCCACCCAAAAGGAAAAGGTTTATTTTGAAGATGAGCTTAATGCTCAGTTTGAAAAAAATTAATTAATCCACTTTAGTTTTCTGCAGACCAGGTTGAGTCAACTTGGACGTCTGTGACTGGTATGCTAAACAGCATAAACAGATCATAATGGCTCAAAATTTATATACATAATGAAAAATGCAATTGTATACAGCGAAAATGAATTTGGAAAAATCGATGGTAAAGTAGCCAACGGGCTCGTACGACATTCTGAGAAATACAAAATCGTAGGTGTCATAGACAGCTCAAAGATCGGCCTTGATGCGTTGGAACACCTCGATGGAATAAAGAGTGGA
>DATCZR010000213.1:0-6066 GCA_036525835.1 Cyclobacteriaceae bacterium | reverse complement strand
GCCCCTGGTTACCAATTCCTATAGAAGATCTACAACCAGAGTAGGATTCAAAATCCTATTCAATCTCGCACAATAGTCTACTTTCGCTCCACCCACTGATGGTGCACAATCTAAAAAAACCTGTTATTTTTGGGCACTTATCAATTAAACTTACGTCATGAACATACCCGCAGACCTGAAGTACACCAAAGATCACGAATGGATAAAATTAGATGGCAAAAATGCCTCCGTTGGCATCACCGATTTTGCGCAAAGTGAATTGGGTGATATCGTTTATGTGGATATCTCTACCGTTGGGCAGGAGGTAGCACAACACGAAGTCTTTGGAACAGTAGAAGCTGTAAAAACGGTCTCTGATTTATTCATGCCTTTGTCAGGTAAAGTGACTGAAGTAAATGGCGAACTGGATGGTAGTCCTGAAAAAGTGAATGAAGATCCTTACGGCAGTTGGATGATTAAAATGGAAATAAGTGATGATTCACAGATCGATGGACTTCTGTCTGCTGATGCCTACAAGGGACTAATCGGTAATTAATCTGTTATTTTAAGAGACTAACTTATTCGCCTTGATTGACTTACCTGTAATATTTCCCGGATCAAAACACAAACGCAAGCCCGATTGGCTTAGGGTAAAGCTTCCTATTGGTCCTGAATATGCCAAAGTGAGAAAACTGGTAGATAATTATAAACTTCATACGATTTGCGAAAGTGGCAATTGCCCCAACATGGGAGAATGTTGGGGAGCGGGTACAGCCACTTTTATGATTTTAGGAAACATTTGTACACGGAGTTGTACTTTTTGTGCTGTGGCTACCGGCCGACCTACAGAATATGATTTGGATGAACCCAAGCGCGTGGCCAAAGCTATTAAGTTGATGGGCGTGAAACATGCGGTCATCACTTCTGTGAACAGAGATGAGTTAAAAGATCGAGGTGCTGAAGTGTGGTATCAAACCGTGGTGGAAACAAAAAAGGAAAGCCCGGAGACCACCATAGAAACCTTGATTCCTGATGTAAAGGGGAATTGGGATGCCTTATACCGAATGATTGATGGCGGACAAGAAGTGGTTTCTCATAATATGGAGACGGTAGGCCGGATGTATCGCATTGTTAGACCTCAGGCTAAATACGATAGGAGTCTAGAACAAATAAAAAGAATTCGTGAAGCTGGCAAGAGAACCAAGTCAGGCATTATGCTTGGCGTAGGTGAAACCAAGGAGGAAGTTTTCAAAGCGCTAGACGATCTGGTTGAAAATCAGTTGATGATCTTAACGCTTGGACAATATTTACAACCAACTAAAATGCACTTAGAGGTAGTAGAATATATTCATCCCGATACGTTCGAAATGTACAAAGAAGAAGGACTTAAACGCGGACTAAAATATGTAGAGTCTGGCCCTTTGGTGAGGTCTTCTTACCATGCAGAGCGTCATGTTAATGTGCCTTTCGACTAAGGACAATTAATTATTCTAAATTCCCAACACTTCTCTTTTTGTCCAGACTTCATCAAGTGAATCTCCCTTGCTACTCCTACCACTGTGTCTCCATTTTCCGTTCTCCAGTTTAAACTCAAATTCAAGACTAGCCCCTACTCTGGAGTTATCACGAGAAAAGAATTCAATATGCTCTGTATATTTCCCTTCCTTAGTAGTATAAGATCCGCCACCTGTTCCGAAAAATTCTTTTGTTTCAACATTATATGCGATCCATTGAAATTTAGTGCCCGATAAAATCTTCATTGTTCTACGAACACCAGGTGTTCTTTCTGACAATTCCCCATCCCTATATCTACCTGTAATAAGCCAGGCTCCAGCCAACTGTCCGGGGCTGCCATTATCGATGCGTTTCCATTCTGTTCCTTCCAATGATAATTGGTCACCTTTAGCCGCAATTATATAAGATTTCTTCTCACCTACTAACTCGATGTCTTTAGTGTGATACTCCCACATCATTTCAATTTTACCATCAGGTAATTGACCCCATTCGCCTCCTTCAGTATATCCAAACCCTGAGGGCGTATAGTAAGTAATCGAAAAATGTTTTTCTGTAATTATCCACAGACCTGTATTTCCATCTTTTGAAGATTGCCATGCCCCAATCAAATTGTTTTTCTTTTGAATTTTGGATGGATGGGAGTCAAAAGATGCGCACAATAATGCCAGTGACAGTAGTAAGCCTGTTAATAATTTCATGATTTTGGAGTTAGGTAAAATCTATTTAATCAAAAATAAAAACATCCTCTCGGGCATGAAAACTATTTTACACCTCTGGCAGAAGAAGCTTCATCATGAATTAGGTTGCCAGTTTTTCCAAGAGGCTCAACTGATTAGCGGCCCTATCGAGATTATGTAGCGGATATGAAATCTGGTAATATGTATCACCATTCAAATAGTCAATCAAAAACCGTAGGCCAATCATAAAGGTCATAACCAAGCCAGACATTGGAATTGCCTTTTTTTCTTCCGTTGTTAAAATATCTCCCATTTCCGAAAGGTATCCATCTAATATCGCCTGATAAATTTCCTTTCTTACCACCACTTTAGATAAATCCGTTTCATCTTCAGCAGCAGGACTTACAAAAGTGCGGATCATATCTCCGAGATCATAAATGAAATAGCCAGGCATGAGCGTGTCCAGATCAATTACACAAATCACTTTTTTTACATCCCTGTCAAATAGCACATTGTTGATTTTGGTATCATTATGAGTAATTCTCAACTGCAAATGATTGGAGTTGGTCAGTGCTTCAAATTCTTTAACCAACTGATTGAATCGTGAATAATCTTCGCAAAGTTTTTTAGAAATTTCTTTCCTGTCCGGATCAGCAGTCTTCAATGCTTGCTCAAAATGCAAATATCTCAATGGTAGTTTGTGAAATTGAGGAATCGTTTCTTGAAAAAGCTTTACATCACAACCATTTAGTAGCTTTGTTAGCTGACCAAATGCCCTGGCGGCTTCAAAGGCCTGAGACGATGTCTCAACTTCATCAATGGTCACTGTATTGCTGATAAATGGAAATAATCTCCATGGGTAGCCATCCTGATCATACACCATATCGAGTCCGGTATTGTTCTTAATTGCCGTCAAGAACAAATAGTCAGGCGCTTGTTTCTTTAGGTATTCCGAAGCAGTCTGCAGATTGGATGCAAGTACATCCGGTGTTCGGAAAACCTTAATATTAATTCTTTGCAAAATCCAGTTGGGTTCAACTTTGTAGGTGTAGTTGATATGCCCTGAATCAATTCTTTTGATCGTCAGTCTTTCTGCATCCAGTCTGTAGGAAGATAAGACGCTTCGGATATTTTCTTTCAGCTCCACAAACGCTCAGGATAAACTCCGGCTTCAATAAGGTCATTAATTTTTTTAGACACGGCCTCCTTATCCTCTTGATAAGTAACACCAAACCAGGTTGTTCCTCCCGGAATAATATGTACCTTACCCTTTCCTAACCTGATCAACTCGGTAACCATTAGAGCAATGTAAAACTCGGCTCTAGGGTTATCTTGATTCCTGGCCACAAAGTCAACAAACATTTTTTCCGACAAATCAAATGCCTCAGGAAGGAACCCCCAAGAATTCATTGAAACTTTTCTGTTTTCATCCAACACTTTTTTAACACTATCCTGCTTGGAAACAATTCTTCCATTTTCTTTAACTATGTTGGTTAGCTCATCTAATGAAATAAGCATCCCATCCTCACCCTGGTTGGCAACTCCCCTAGAAACACTTCCAAAGTCAGAAAGTACATTCTTGAGTGTATAGCCAACCATGGCATGGTTCCTTTCCGGAGCCTCGTTTAAGAACTTCGCCAATGACTCAAACGATTCTCTGCCGTAGAAATCATCTGCATTAATTACAGCAAAAGGTTCATTGATAATTTCTCTACCGCAAAGCATGGCATGAGTGGTTCCCCATGGTTTGGTGCGATTCACAGGTAAAAATTGTTCCGGAACAAACTTTTCTAATGATTGGATCACAAAATGAACCTCAGCCTTACCCTTCAGCTTTGGTAAAAACATTTCTTTCACCGTATCTTGGATTTCCTCTCGCACCACAAACACGATTTTGGTAAAACCCGCTCGAATGGCATCAAAAAGTGAATAATCCATGATAGTTTCTCCATTGGGACCGAATCCGTCAATTTGTTTTACACCACCATATCGGCTGCCCATTCCTGCCGCCATTACTAAAAGACTGAGTTTTTTCGTCTGATTCATTGAACTGTGAATAATTTGCTTTAAAATCGACTGCGAAAATCGAAAAAAGAATTCGATTACCTAAAGAATTTACCTGCTAATTGAGCACATAAGGCTTCTTAATAATGTTGATTAGACTAGAAGTCAAATTATTATCCGGTTAGAAATAATAAAGCTATTCTGATAAACACGTGTAATTTTGATTTTATTTGAAATCAAATAATGATTTTCTCCTCGCAAAAGAATTATATTGATTCAATAAAAAGCCTTTAAACCACTTTAGTAAAGTGCACATTGAAAACTCTACAAGGATTAGTTAACTCCTAACGACATAATCAGATGCTTTTAGAAACAATTGACTGGGTCATTATTTCAATATTTTTTGCCATTGTCTTAGGCATAGGATGGGTGGCCTCTCTGACGGCGGGGAAAAGTTCTGAGGAATTCTTCCTCGGAGGGAGGGAAATGCCCTGGTGGCTGCTGGGCATTTCCATGGTGGCATGTACATTTTCTGCGGACACCCCTAATCTTGTTACGGGTTTCGTGAGAGAGAATGGCGTATCCAAAAACTGGGCTTGGTGGGCTTTCCTGATCACGGGAATGGTCACGGTATTCATTTACGCCAGATTATGGCGAAAATCAAATGTTGATACTGACCTTGGGATTTATGAGATAAGATATGGAGGTAAGCTCGCTGCATTCCTGAGAGGATTCAGAGCAATCTATCTGGGAGTTTTCTTTAACACATTAATAATGGCAACTGTAACACTGGCTGCAATTAAAATTGGAGGAATCATGTTGGGTTTGGATCCTTGGGTGGTTGTGGTTGGAGCTTCTCTGGTTGTAGTTATCTATTCTACTATCGGTGGGATAAAAGGAGTAGTATGGGCCGACTTCTTTCAATATAGCATTGCCATGTTTGGAGCTGTTTATGCTGCAATTGTGGCTGTAAGACAACCTGAAGTGGGGGGACTTAAAGCTCTGATTAATAACCCAGCCATCCAATCGAAAATCGATGTGCTCCCTGACTTCTCCAATCCATCAGTATGGATTCCCCTATTACTTATTCCGGGAGCCGTCCAGTGGTGGTCAGTATGGTATCCCGGTGCTGAGCCAGGAGGTGGTGGTTATATTGCACAGCGTATGCTTTCCGCGAAGGATCAGAAGAATGCAGTGGGCGCAACTTTGCTTTTTAATTTTGCCCACTATGCATTAAGGCCCTGGCCCTGGATCATTGTGGCTTTAGCCTCTTTGGTAATCTATCCCGATCTGGATTCGATTCTGACTGAATTTCCAAATATCGATACCACCTACCTGAAAGATGATATCGCATATCCTGTGATGCTTACAAAGCTTAGCACAGGATGGCGCGGTCTGGTAGTCGCCTCCATCATTGCAGCCTATATGTCAACAATTGGGACCCACCTAAACTGGGGATCTTCTTACTTTGTAAATGATTTTTATAAAAGATTTGTTAAGCCGGAAGCTACGCAAAAGCAAATGGTAGCCACTGGAAGGCTATCCACAGTTTTACTGATGGTGCTGGCAGGTACATTTGCTCTGACCATTATGGACAATGCCACGCAAGCATTTAACATTCTGCTCTTATCAGGTGCTGGATCAGGGGCCATATATTTACTAAGATGGTACTGGTGGCGGATCAATGCAATTTCTGAGATCACCGCGATGATTACAGCCACAGTGATGGCTGTCATACTCGTTCTGTTTGTGGAGGATTCGACAGTAGCTACTGCAGTCCTTGATGGTTTTACTGTTAAACTTTTGCTCACCGTAGTTGTAGTGACTATAGCTTGGATTACGGCCACATTCCTTTCCAAACCTGAAGACAAAAAGGTGTTAAGAAATTTTT
>DATCZR010000212.1:0-3538 GCA_036525835.1 Cyclobacteriaceae bacterium | reverse complement strand
AATACGGCCAAATCATCGGGAGGATTAATGGGCATAAATACAATTGGTGATGAAGAAGCCAGGCTTATCCAATTGCCAATGATTCAGGATCCAGCTAAGCTTTAGTTGTGCAAAGGGAATCACCTGGTTTATGGGGAAGTTCTATCATTCCGGCTCGCCTGGTTTTTTTGATGTGGGCTGCTTTTTCTGTTGAATATCTCTATGGCATTGACTTGAGTTTTCTGGGCATTAAGCCGAGAACAATAGAAGGGTTTCTAGGTATTTTGACCGCACCGATGATCCATAGCGGTCAAACACATTTGATTTCGAATACCGTTCCGCTTTTAGTCTTGGGAACAGCTTTATTTTTCTTCTATGAGCGTATTGGCCGAACCGTTTTTTTCAGGTGTTATTTTATTACCAACATATTGGTGTGGCTGTTTAGCCCCAGATTGTCATACCACATTGGAGCAAGTGGGCTTGTCTATGGACTTTCTTCATTTCTGATATTTTTTGGGTTGCTGCGAAAAGACTTTCTTTCACTTTTGATTTCAATTGGAGTCATCATCACCTACGGCGGGATTTTTTATGGAATATTGCCAACCGATCCCAGAATATCCTGGGAATCGCATCTGGCTGGGGCGTTGGTAGGCATGGTGACCGCGTATAACTTAAGGAACAGGCAAAGAGTTGCTTAGCAATGGACGCTGAAGCTAAAAAAATACTAGGTGAGTTAAAGGTTGGAAAGTATGCACCATTTTATGTGCTACAAGGAGAGGAGACCTATTATATTGATTTGATTGCCGATTATATTGAGGCTAACGTTCTGACGGAATCGGAAAAGGGCTTTAATCAGGTCGTGCTTTATGGCAAGGATGCGAATGTGGCGACCATACTCACCCACGCAAAAAGATATCCGATGATGTCGGAGCGACAGGTTGTGATCGTTCGAGAAGCTCAGGAAATAATTGACCTTCAAAAGGAGATGGGCTCTAAATTGTTGTTGGACTACGTAACCAATCCAACGCCTTCGACCATACTGGTACTTTGTCACAAACACAAATCGCTGGACAAAAGGAGGGAGTTGGGTAAAATGATAGCCAAGCTGGCTGTAGCTCCAGTTTTTAAGAAACCGTACGAGAATCATTTGCCGGAGTTTGTTAAAGCCTATGTGAAGGAAAATAAGCTCACCATTGATGATGCTGCGGTAAGAGTGTTGTGTGAATATGTGGGCAACGACCTTAAGCGACTGGCTAATGAACTTGATAAGGTAATGATTGATGGAAAAGAGGCAGGGACAATAACGGCCGATCAGATAATGAGCCAGGTTGGAATCAGTAGGGAGTACAATATTTTCGAGCTGCAAAAAGCGTTGGTGAACCGTGACCCAATGCTGTCCAACAAAATTGTCAACTACTTTGAGAGTAATACTAAAAAGAATCCGCTTATACCTGTGGTGGCCTACCTATATTCATTTTACAGCAAGCTGCTTATGGCATCAGCGGCACCGAGCTCCGGTGATAAATCTCTTGTTAATCTCTTGAAAATCAGTCCTTATGTGGCAAAAGATTATAGTAATGCATTACAAAATTACTCATCAGCAGACCTGATTAGATGTATTAGCGCGATAGCAGAGGCTGATTTAAAATTGAAAGGTGTCAATAGCTCTGCAATAGGTGAAGGTCAAATTTTGAGAGAGCTTGTTTATAAGTTGATTCACTGATAGTTCTCTACACAAACTTGAATTAATAATTGCAGTTATCGCCAAATTACTAATCTAAACTAATTGAATCCAGCCGTGATAATTTCTCGTTTTAATCACTAGTTTTGAGTCCATGCATTCCATTTTTTAAGTTAGCATGGAACAATTTTTTAAACTGAGTACTGCAATATTTTCAGTATTACCAAGTTCTAGCGAAAAACGACTCATGAATCAAAGATTCATCTGCATAATATTCATTTGCCTTTTCTATTCTACCAGTTATTCACAGAACATGATTTCACAATCAACGGCTGACCGACTTTACGCGTCAGCTATTGATCTTTTGGAGCATAATGAGTTTGGTGGGGCAAGACAAAGCTTTTCTGAATTCTTGGCTCAATCGCCCAAGTCGGACCTGCGGAGGGCAGATGCCAGTTACTATGAAGCTTTTTGCGCATTAAACCTGTATCATGCAGATGGTGAGAAAAGGATTGAGGACTTCATCCGTAATCATGCCGGGCATCCAAAGACGGCTGCCGCCTATTATGATCTGGCTAATTTTTTCTATGCGGAGAAAAATTACAACAGGGCCAGTAATTACTTTAAGAAAGTGGACTTCCCCGCTTTACGTAACGAGCAGCTTTCTAAAGGTAGATTTCATTGGGGGTATAGTTTGTTCAACCTGCGCAAGCTGGACGAGGCGCTTGACCAATTTAATTTCATTAAAAATCTCGGAGGTCAATATGGACCAGCCTCCAGTTATTATGCTGGATTCCTGGAAATGGAAAATGGCGATTTTCAAAATGCATTGATTGACTTGAAGCGAGCAGAGCAAAATAATTCGTATGCCTTGGTAGTACCTCATCTAATTGCCAATGTGTATTACAGACAGGGAAAGTATGATGAATTGATTGCTTATACATCATCCTTGAAGGATAGAGAGGGCATTACAAATTCAGAAGAGATTGCCTTGTTTAAAGCTGAGGCTTACTACAATAAGCGGGACTATAAAGAGGCATTGGTGGGCTACCAGGAGTATCTCGAGGTAAACAAGGCACGTGCAGACAAGGGCGTCATGCTTAGAGCTGGATTTTGTGCTTATACGCTGAATGATGTTAATGCTGCCCTTGACTATTTCAAAGGTTCAGCTTCTGATAGGGATTCTGTGGGTTTTTACGCATCCTATTATCTAGGTTCCATCTACCTTAAACAAAACGAAAAACAGTTGGCGCTTACAGCGTTTAGCAACGCCAGGAAGTTTAAATCAGATCCAAAATTGGTTGAGGAAAGTTCATTCCAAAGCGCTAAAATATTGTATGACTTGGGTCGACCTGATCAGTCGATAGAAGAACTTGAATCCTTTTTAGCTCAGTATAAAGCCAGCAGTTATACTATAGAAGTTAAAGAACTGCTTTCTCAGGCCTATGTCAATGCCAACAATTACAATAAAGCAATAGAATATATTGAAGCCCTGCCATCCAGAAATCCTTCTATCAACAGAGCTTATCAAAAAGCCACTTTACTGAAAGGCATAGAATTGTATAACATGGAACAGTATGCGGACGCAGTTGCCATGTTTGAAAAGTCGATCCAATATCCTGTCGATCAAAAAAATTTGGCCGAAGCCAGTTTTTGGAATGGAGAAGCCTATTCGATAGGAAGGAAATACGAGCAGGCGGCAGATAACTACCTCCGTGTAATTGGACTTCCCAACTATGGTGACAACGAAATAATTGGCAAAACACGTTACGGCTTAGGTTACGCTTATTTCAATCAGCAACTATACGATAGGGCACTGTTCAATTTTAAGGAGTTTATCAAATCGACTTCCAGCAATCCCAACCTGGCGGATGGAAC
>DATCZR010000211.1:0-7335 GCA_036525835.1 Cyclobacteriaceae bacterium | reverse complement strand
GTAATGGGGTAAACGGTACTTGACCCATCTATTTTAACTTCTCCAGTCACGTAGTCAGCTTCTGAGTAGGAGTTGTCTTGTTTTTGGCCACAGGCAACGGCAAACGTAATGACCGAAATTACCGTAAGAAAAATGCTATTGTTTTTACTCATTGGGGGGTATATTTTCTACAAAATTACACGAGAGATTCCACCCATGTTTTCAATGAATATTAAGGTTGTGTTAAGCTTATGTTACGCCATAAATAAAAGTACACACCAGCGATAAAACCTGCCATTCACTTAATTACTTTTACTCACCATTTCTGGAATGTGGACGGGTGATGATGCTTTGCTTTATGAATGGCTTTCTTTCTCTCATTGCTGACTACTTATTTTTCTACTTCATATGAAAACTATAACAACTTTATCGCTGACGGTGGTGATTTGTGGATTATTTTATAGCCCTCTAAATGCCCAAAATCAAGAATCGGTTGAACCACTCCCTTTTAATTTTTTTTATAAAAAAGGGAGGGGCTTTGGTTTGGTGACAAAAGACTCGATTTTCTCGATCAACTATCAGTTTAGAATTCAAAACAGGGCAACTTTTAACTCAATTAACGATTCAGATTTGGGCCTTCTATCAGCTGAAATGAGGGTTCGGAGGCTGCGGATGAAATTTGAGGGGTTTGTTTACGATCCTAGATTTACCTATTACATCCAATTGTCTTTTTCCAGAGGAGACATGGACTTCCGTGGCATTGACAATTCATCTATAAACAATAGTCCAAACGTGGTCCGTGATGCAATAATCTATTTCGCACCAACCAATAATATAAAACTGGGGTTCGGACAAACCAAGTTGCCCGGCAACAGGCAAAGGGTGATTTCTTCTGGAGACCAGCAGTTTATTGACAGGTCCATAGTCAATGCAACCTTTAATATTGATCGCGACTTTGGATTTTTTGGACAATACACAGGTAATTTCGTGAACCTAAAAGTCGCACTAACCTCTGGAGAAGGCAGAAATTCAAATTTATCCCCAAATAGCGGACTGGCTTATACAAGCAGAATCGAATTCTTACCGCTTGGTAAATTCACGGGTACCAATGATTACATAGAAGGGGATTTAGCCAGGGAACCAAGACCAAAAGTTTCGATTGCTTTTACAGCAAGCCATAACGACAAAGCCGTTAGACAATCTGGCCAGTTGGGCAATGATCTGTTTGACAGCCGGACGCTGAAAACGCTGGAAGCCGATGTGCTGGTTAAATACAACGGTATTGCCTGGTACAGCGAATACATTGAAAGAAACACAAATGACCCCGTTACTGTTAACCCATCAAACCCAACCAGTATTCGGACAGTGTTTGCAGGTAGTGGATATATGTCACAATTGAGCTATTTATTCAAAAACAATCTTGAAGTCGGGGCACGATTAGCACAAACATTGCCGGTGAAGGAACTGTATGAAAACACTAATTTTCCAACACTAAATGAACGAAGAACCGAAACTACTGAACTGGTTGTCACTAAATATCTGGTTGGTCACAGGCTGAAAATACAGGGCGGAATAATGCAAACCAGAATCTCAAGTCTGGCTGGACCAGTTACAGATACGAAGTTCTGGTCAGGTTCATTTCAAATGGAATTTGGCATTTAGGGGATATCCTTATCATCGCGGGTACTTATTTCAATATTATGGTTGTGTTAATTTTTTGTTACCTCGCTTCACAAAAACAGTAGCATTTTAGACCAATTTGCAGCCTCTTATGATAAAGCAAATGATCCTAGGTGTCGCTAAAAAAGGTCTATACAATCGCTATCCGTAGAATAAATTGATAGCAAACAGACTCAACGCCCTCTAAGGTCTCTAAAGAAAAACATTTTCCGGTATCTTAACATTAGCCAAAAAAAATTTATGGATAGCACTCCCTAACCAAAATCATAAAATCGTTTTGGCTTAATCCTTACTTTTGCGACGTCATTTTAACTGAAGTTTAAGCAAAAGTTATATACATGTTATTCCCAAAAAGGATCGTCACTTTAATTCTACTCATTAGTTTATTTGCCGTTATCAATGGCCTCAGCCAGGACCTCACCAAAAGCAAATTCGGAAATGGTATCCGCATTGCTGCTACTGACTCATCCTTCTACTTAAAACTTGGTCTCCGCTTCCAAACCTTATACGATGGAAGGCTAAACAGGGAAACCCAGGATTATGATGACAGAATATTAACCAGAAGATACCGATTGAAATTTGATGGCTGGGTGTACAATCCGAAGATCGTTTACAAGCTTGAGTTGGGAATCTCCAACCAAGACATCAGCGGTGGAGACATTCCTCAAGCCGGAGAAACTTCCCGTATTATCCTTGATGCAGTACTAAAATATAATTTTGCGCCCAACTGGACGGTGTGGTTCGGTCAAACCAAATTACCTGGCAATCGAGAGCGAGTAATCTCTTCCCAGGCTTTGCAATTTGTAGATCGAAGCAATGTGAATTCAAGATTCAACATCGATCGCGATGCAGGCATTCAACTGCATTACAAAAAAGATAAGTTCAGATTTATTTCATCAGTATCAACAGGTGATGGACGCAATAACATCACCAACCATGCAGGAGGATATGATTATACACTACGAGGTGAATACTTACCCTTTGGCGAATTCTCCGATAGTGGCGATTACTTCAGTTCGGACTTGAGCAGGGAACCAAAACCTAAACTTTCGATAGGCGTAACTTATGATTACAATGACAGGGCTGTCCGTCAGCGAGGACAGCTGGGTGATTTCCTCCCTGCACAAAGAGACCTTGAAACCATCTTTGTGGATGCTTACTTGAAGTACAATGGTTTTTCTTCATTGGTAGAATACGCCAACAAAACATCACCGGATGGGGCTGTCATTCTTGATGGATCCGGAAATTTTGTGAATGCCTTTTATACCGGCTCAGGAATAAGCTACCAAGCGGGATATTTATTTAGAAACAATTTTGAAATAGCCGGCCGATATACAAATGTGATACCTGAAAAGGTCACCCGTAGAAATGAGAATACACAGTATACCTTAGGTGTATCCAAATACATTGTCGGGCATAGCCTAAAGATTCAGTCTGATATTACCTTAATCCAGGAGGTCACCAGAGACGATATGATCATGGCGCGGTTTCAGGTAGAGTTGGCATTTTAACCATCTTTCCTTACAAAATCATTTTTTTTGGAAGTTGCCTCTATTAAAGCATCCATGCAAATCACATAACTTTTTAGTTGCACAATTCGTAAATCATTAGAACTTTAACCCGTCAAATCAGCACATATTGGTTTTATTCCTGACCTGGTGACTAAACTCTATCGGTTTTTTTCCCTCGACTTGTGAGTAGCATTGCCCTCCCGCTGGCAGCGATCGCTTTCAAAATTTTACGCCCAACTTTATAATAATACATACAGCAGGCACATCATTGGACCCTATTGCAGGTTCAATTATGATGACACCTCCTATCTGGATCAGTTCAAACCGGCCAGCGGAAACAGCACCTACCAAAGTTTTCAGGATTTTTTCACCCGGGTTTTCAAAAAGCCGCTCCTTATAAATTCAGAAACCGTATGGCCTTGCGAAGGATTGCTATGTGCAAACGGAAAAGTCGGCGAAACTGAACTGGTTAACGTAAAAGGTCAACAACGACACCTGAGAACTATTTTCGGTGAGTTGGGAAAAGCGATTCCTGATGACTACTACTTCTCCAATGTCTTTCTGCACAACAACAATTACCATCGGATTCACAGTCCGGTCACAGGAACGGTGACACAAATTGAGCACATTCCTGGTGACCTGGTGGTGCTCCGCCCTTGGATTTATAAAAACGATCCCTCCTTACCCGCCTTGCGCAATGAGCGCATTAATGTTGGAATTAAATCGAGGCAGGGTGAACATTGGTTTCTTTCCATTGTTGGCGGTCCTGCGGTTGGATCCATTCTATTGGCACAGGGTCTCTCCATCGGTTCATGGGTTTTCATTGGTGAAGAGTTGGGGACTTTCCTGTTGGGATCCACGTGCTGTATTGCTTCCCCGGTTCCGGTAAGTCACACTTCTGTCGGAGGCCAAGTTTCGGTAGGAGACCCGCTCTGATTATCCACTCGAATACGCTCTTTACCTTTGCTAAGTTAAGCGACAACTTAATAAGCTATTTTTGTCGAATTTGTTTCCAGTAAGAAACCCTATCCATCCATGACAAAATTTCTTTTTCCAATCGCCTTTATTGGTTTATCAGTGCTGGTTAGTTGTCAGCAGGAATATGACATCATCATCAAAAATGGAATGGTCTACAATGGATCGGGAAAGACAGCCATTAAAGCGGGGATTGCCATCAAGGGTGATAAGATTGTAAAGGTTGGGGACCTGGGAAACGCGACAGCCACACGGGAAATAGATGCTGCAGGACTTGCTGTTGCACCGGGATTCATTGATTTGCATGCACACCTGGATCCGCTTCTAAATCTGCCAGGAGCTGAGAGTGCCATCCGGCAAGGGGTAACTACTTCGCTCGGAGGTCCTGACGGATCTTCCCCCTGGCCCCTTGGAAAGTATTTGGAAAAAGCCGACAGCCTGGGCATGGGTATGAATGTGGCTTTTCTAATTGGTCACAATACGATTCGAAGAAATATCATGCAGCTGGAAAACAGAGAACCTGCTCCGGTTGAGTTGGACTCCATGAAAGCCCAAGTAGCTCAAGGAATGAAAGACGGTGCCTTCGGAATCTCAACAGGCCTGAAATATTTACCTGGTGCCTTTTCTAAGGTGGAAGAAGTCATCGCCCTTTCAGAAGTGGCTTCCCAGTATGGGGGTATTTACACCTCACATTTGAGAGAGGAGGGTATCGGATTAATTGAAGCGGTAGCAGAGGCCATCAACATTGGAAGACTGGCAAACATTCCGGTTGTGCTTACCCATCACAAAGCCATCGGAACTAAAATGTGGGGTGCCAGTGTAAAAACACTGGCTATGGTGGATAGCGCCCGACAACAGGGTATTGATGTAATGATAGATCAGTATCCGTACAATGCCAGCTATACGGGAATTGCAGTTTTGATTCCATCCTGGGCCATGGCTGGAGGAAGAGATGATTTTAAAAAGAGAACAGAAAATAAGGTTCTGAAGGACAGTATAAAAAAAGGGATCGTTCATAACATTCTTTACGATCGGGGCGGAGCGGATTTGAAACGCATTCAATTTGCCCTGGTGAACTGGAAAAAAGATTTAGAGGGCAGAACACTCTACGATTGGCTAGTAGAGAAGAAAATGGAACCTACCGTTCAAAACGGTGCGGAACTCGTTATTGAATCACAACTCAACGGGGGTGCATCGTGCGTTTACTTTGCCATGGAAGAAGCTGACGTAGAGCGCATCATGAAACATCCTCAAACCATGATAGCCTCCGATGGCCGGTTGGTTTCACCAGGTGACGGACATCCTCATCCCAGATGGTACGGCACCTTTCCAAGGGTTCTTGGAGTTTACGTACGCGAGAAGAAAATTTTGGCCCTCGAAGTAGCCATCCAAAAAATGACCTCTATGCCAGCGGATCGTCTTGGACTGCCTGATAGAGGTTGGATCAAAGAAAATTCATTTGCAGACATTGTGGTATTCAACCCAGAAACGGTGAAAGAAAAGGCCACCTTTCAGGAGCCACATCAATATCCCGAAGGCATTGATTATGTTTTGGTGAATGGAAAACTCGCTGTCGATGGCGGAGTCTATCAAGATATACGATCTGGTAAAGTATTAAGAAGGAACTAGTTCAGGTTAAGTCGTTTTGAAGAAGTTCCACCCTTCTCCGATTGTACGGTTACCCTGGCAACGGGGTTTTTACCAGTGATTTTGATAACGTACTCCACCGATTTATTTGTAACTCCTTCGCTATCCCTGCTTCCAGCCAGGTGCCCTAGGTCAGTTCTGGATTTTCCAGTCACAAGCTCAGCGTTTTCCAACTCAACAATAACCCTAACCGGATTGGCGATATCCATTTCAATGGCTCGTTGCGTCATATTGGTGGGTAAGTACCCTTGATTTTCAGCAGTAACCGAAAGCTTCACCAATTTACCTTTCTCCAACACAGTGACCTCCGGCTGCATCACTACGCGGGGGCTTATCTCCGCCAGCCAGATCATCCATGGCACATACTTTTCTATTTCACCCTTCAACATATCAACGGGAGGATTCTGGCGAGTAAACTTGGTTTTCCAACCCCCAATTTCAACCTCTCCCAATTGCGGATGTTTGAATTGGGTCCAGTTGACAAATCCTTCTCCGTTTAGTTTGTCGTCATTCCATTTTAATCTTTCCAGATCAGTAACCTTTCCGTCTTTGTTGTGATCCTCTCCAAATCCTCCCCAGAATTCCGGCACAAACCCGACCACGCCAAAATCCCAATAACCCCAGCTGATCAGCGTGCCATGCCGATGAAGCCGTGGGTTACTGTAGCTGGGAATAGCTTTTTGACCTGTCGTACTTTCGTACTTGCCAGACAGCTCCATGATCAGTCTTTGATCTTCCATGTCAAAATTATCCCAGGAAGTCGTAGAGGGAAGCCTGAAAACAAAGCCTCCCGATGTATGACCATGAAAAATACCGGTGATATTTCTGTGACTGTTGATAAACTCAATGGTAGCTCGTGTCTCCGGCTCAGACAATGGATAGGGACCCGCCCCATTCTGTTCACTCTCCAGCCCCCAGTTGCGGGGAAAATTTCTGTTCATGTCAATTCCTCCCAATCCATCTTCATTGAATAAACCATCGTTGTCATCGTCAATTCCCTCGTCCATCACATCGTAAAAGTTGCCATCAAAATCATCCTCACCTCTTCGCACCATGATACGTGGATCCTCTGAGCTAATTTTCCATTTTCCTGAAGGGTTCTTTACACGCATATCGGTGATCACGCTATCCCGGTTGAGGTCATTGCCGGGATCTTCATCCAGCAAGCCATCACGATCCTCATCGTAGGGTCGAGGGGTGCTCCTTAAATGATTTACTGATGTGAGTGCTATGTCCGCACCATCCGGATTGAATTTTGGGCGTATGTATAGCGTGTGACTATCCACTAATTTTTTGATCCTGGCATCTTTTTCATAGTTACTCAAGATGTGCCAGGCAAAATGCAGCGAAACCTCCGCCCCGGTCAATTCACCAGCATGAATGTTACCATCGTAGTAATAGGCAGGTTTATCATCCGCTTTTCCGGTTTGCTTGTTGGTGATTTCCAGTACCATCAGCTGAGTGCCTTTGAGCGTCTCCCCAATGGAATAGATGTTGGTAAGGTTGGGGTATGCGTTGCTCCACCCGGACAGAAGCGCATAGG
>DATCZR010000210.1:0-3485 GCA_036525835.1 Cyclobacteriaceae bacterium | reverse complement strand
GCTTTGAGTTGCGGCCTTTTTTCAATGGGAGTTTTAAATATTAATAATATAAGGGATATAGAATCAGACCGACTGGCGGGAAAATTTTCATTACCGGTGAGAATTGGAAGGGACAAAGCGGTCATTTACCATTGGATCCTAATATTTAGTGGGCTGCTCACGACCATCCTTTTTACCATCATTAATTTTGAATCTCCAGTTCAATGGTTATTTACGGCAACCCTTCCATTATTTATTCTAAATGGAGTATCGGTTTCTCGTAAAAAAGCAGAGGAATTAGATCCATTCCTCAAACAATTAGCGCTTTCCACATTGCTCTTCGTGCTCCTTTTTGGCTTAGGCATGCTTTAATGAATATTCATTTCAAGCCAATTTTGGACATGTATTTATGACATGAATCATGTTTTCCATT
The DNA here is from genome assembly GCA_036525835.1 of Cyclobacteriaceae bacterium. Lineage (GTDB taxonomy): Bacteria > Bacteroidota > Bacteroidia > Cytophagales > Cyclobacteriaceae > ELB16-189. Next base: position 3,073 of record DATCZR010000210.1, on the reverse strand, counting down.
GATTGCAGTCATCAGGAATTTTAGCCCGCCTGTTTACTTTTGAATGGGGATAATAGCTGAAATTTAAAGCGATACAAGGCAATGAAAAAGATACTGGTTCCATGTGACTTTTCAGATTCTGCAATTCAGGCATTTAAATTTGCAATAGAAATAGCCAATCAAAGTAAGGGAGAGATTGCATTACTGAACGTAGTAGAGTTACCCGTCATTCATGAAAACGTCATGATGCCCACTTTTTCTTTTGAGGATACCTACTTAAAAGAAATGAAAGACAGAGCTGATGTTGATTTTGCAAAGATGAAGAGTAAGTGGTCCAAAGATGGACCCAAGGTAAGTACTCATGTTGAGTACGGTGCCCCTACACCTACTATTAGTCAGTTTATAAAAGAGAAGAAAATTGATTTGGTAATCATGGGCACGAAAGGTGCTTCCGGCCTTAAAGAATTCTTTGTGGGCTCCAATACCGAAAAGGTTGTACGTTGGTCACCAGTGCCTGTCATCTCTCTTAAGAAATCAGTGAAAGTATCATCAATAAAGAATATTGTATTTCCAAGTGCGCTTCTTGAAGATGAAGAAGTATTGACTATGCGCGTGAAAGAATTACAGGGTTTTTTCAAAGCAAAATTAAATATTGTCTATGTAAACACTCCCTCTAATTTCAGAACTGATGTGATTACACGCAGCATGATGAAAGATTATGCTAAGCGATTTATGCTAAAAGATTATACACTTAACATTTATAATGATTTAAATGAGGAATCTGGCGTGGCACATTTTGTGAATGAAATTAAGGGAGATATGATCGCCATGTCGACTCATGGCCGTAAAGGTCTAAACCATCTCATGAGTGGAAGTATAGCCGAAGATATGGTTAACCATCTTGAGCTTCCCATATGGACCTGGAAGGTCTCTTAATCTAAATATAAGTTTGTCGAGAAAAACTTATATCGTTATCTCATATTCTTATTAGCGAGAGTGGCAAGAAGTCAGCTGTGAGTACATGCTATCATTGCGGTCAACCCTGCGATATCGATCAATTCTTAATTGACACAAAGCAATTTTGTTGCTACGGGTGCAAGACGGTATTTGAAATTCTCCAGGAGAATAATCTTTGTGACTACTACACCTATGAATCAAGCCCAGGCATTAGACTTGAAGATGGGCTTGACGAATCATTCGCTTACCTGGATGAGGACCAGGTAAGATCGAAAATGATCTTGTTTGAAATTGATGGCATATCAAGAGTCCAACTAAGCGTTCCTTCCATTCATTGTATTTCTTGCATTTGGCTCCTGGAGAATTTGAATAAACTTAATTCGGCTGTATTAAAATCTGAAGTGAACTTTGCCAAGAAAACAGTTCTGATCGATTTTAACATTAATAAGATGCCGCTTAGTAAAGTTGCTTCTTTACTTACCTTAACCGGTTACAAACCTGTAGTCAGCTTAGAGGAAGAGCCGGTTAATCCTACTAATTCACGATTGATAATCCAATTGGCCGTAGCCGGCTTTTGCTTTGGAAATATTATGATGTTGAGTTTTCCGGAATACCTGGGTATTGATCAAGGGGATATTCAGCTTAAATCACTTTTTGCTTTTTTGAATATCACGTTAAGCCTTCCAATTGTCTTTTATAGCGCGCAAGATTATTTTCTTTCAGCCTGGAAAAGTTTCAGGCAGAAACAAATCAACATTGATGTACCTATTGCAGTTGGTATATCTGTTCTTTTTATTAGGAGTGGCATTGATATCCTATGGCAAACCGGGCCGGGTTACATGGATTCGCTAGCGGGGCTTGTATTCTTTTTATTAATTGGAAGATGGTTTCAAAATAAAACCTACGAGAGTCTTGCCTTTGATCGTGACTACAAGTCATACTTTCCGTTGGCGGTATCCAAATTGGAAGATCACGAATGGAGTGCCTGTTTGGTTCAGGATCTAAAAAAGGGTGATCATATCCGCATTAGAAATAATGAAATAGTGCCTGCCGATAGTTTATTGTTGAGTGACGTAGGTCACTTTGATTATAGCTTCGTTACCGGTGAGTCTAAATCAATAAAATTAAGAGCCGGAGATTTGGTTTATGCGGGTGGAAAAGTAATAGGCCAACCGTTGACAATGGTAGTCAATAAAAGAACATCTCAAAGTCATTTGACCAGCTTGTGGAACAATGAGGTATTTACAAAAGCGAATAACCGAAACTATAAATCTTTTATGGATAAAGTGGCAAAGGTATTCACGTGGTCGGTATTGCTTTTAGCTTTGATTACAGGCATTTATTGGTATTGGCAAGACTCAACCAGGGTGTGGCTAACCGTAAGCGCAGTGCTGATGGTTGCATGCCCTTGTGCGTTGGCCTTGGCGGCACCTTTTACATATGGAAATATGCTACGCGTATTTGGCACTTATGGATTATACTTGCGCAACGCGGAAATAGTCGAGAACATGGCAAGTATTGATGAGTTGGTATTTGATAAAACAGGAACGATAACTTATGGCTCTAATGACGTGGCCTGGTACGGTGACATGAATGATCATGAATTAACTCTAGTAAAGTCACTTGCTTCTTCTTCCACGCATCCATTGAGTATGCTTGTAGCAAAAAGCATCAAAGGGTCTATTGTAGCCTTAAATCATTTCGAGGAGCATGTGGGAAGGGGAGTGATTGGAAGCATCGGTGAGCATGAAGCTAGAGTTGGGTCGGCTGAGTTTGTAGGAATTGAAAATGCAGCACCGATTCAAAACACCAGGGTGTATGTGTCTACAAATGGAAATGTTAAGGGCTACTTCGAAATTGGAACTAAGCTGAGAACAGGAATTAAAGAGCTGGTTGGTAGGTTAGGAAATAAAGTAAAAGCACTTCTCTCTGGAGATAGTGCAGCGGACAAGGATAGTTTAAGTTCTGTTTTCTATTCCGAAACTGAGTTAGTGTTTATGCAAAGTCCCCAAGACAAGCTAAATTATATTTCAACACTGCAAGAAAGTGGAAGTAAGGTTCTAATGATAGGAGATGGGTTAAATGACTCCGGAGCTCTTAAACAAAGTAATGTTGGAATTGCTGTATCAGACAGTGC
>DATCZR010000209.1:0-3780 GCA_036525835.1 Cyclobacteriaceae bacterium | reverse complement strand
AAGGAGGGAAAGGACCAAGTTTACACATACCTGGAAAAAGTTTGGTGACACGTGGCTCATTCTTGGAGGAATGGCGGGTGACAAAGAAATAGAATGATCGGATAGTCGCTCTTTATGAATGAGCCAAGTAATTAGTTGATGTGGAGTATGTGTTAGAAAAATTTAGTTAAAATTAAATCAAAGACCTCAGCCAGGATGAGTATGATGATAATGATTTCCAGCAAGTTGCTCTGTCGTTGGCTGGAAATATCCCTGAAAATGATCAGGTTATCTTTAATAATCTGGTTTGTAAATTCTATTTCACTAAATCTAGATCTCAAATCAAAATATTTCTTCAATCCTTGATGTAGCTTGTCGAGGTATTCATCGTTCCACACCATCTCAGGAGAATCAAAAACGTAAATGTTTTCTGCAATGTCGTTTTGGGTATTTAGGGCCCGCCCGATAAACTTCATGATTTTTGATTGACTGAGTTTTAACCTGCCCGTTTGTTCCAGGTTCCTGGAAATTCCTTTGATCTCCAGAAGTAAATTTTCGGTTAGTTCATGGTAACGGTCCAGCACAACCGATTGGGCAAGGTTGAGCATGGCGATTCTGATTACTGTTTCGTCAAGATGATTAACTGAAACCTTGTGAAATTCAAACTGGGGATCGATTTGATCAACTTGTAGCGTGATGTAATAATCGTCTCTTGAGCGGTTTGGAAGCAGTTGACGCGTGTATTGGGCAAGGCGACCTACTCTTTTTTCAATTTCTTCTTCAGTAAATCCACAAAACACAACGGTACCGTAATTACAAATGTATTCAAACCTGTTATTTCCCACCTGGTAGTACATTTCGGACGTGGACTCAGCCAATGGCGTTTCCTGAAATGCTGCCTTGATCGCTTTGATATCAAACTGCGCAGCAACCTGAAGGGCTGAAACCATGAGTTGGTATTGCATATGTAAAATTAACGTAAAATGAACCCTTGGTGTGAAATCCGCACTCCATTTTTTTGAGCTTTGCGATCCCGGGTCAAGGGCTGGCTGACTGCGATTTTAGTACCTGCAAAAATTTTGCAAAATGATGGTAAATTGTGGTTATTCACATTATAAAATAATACGATCATGTCAAAAGCACAGGACGTAAAAAAGGAGGGTAAAAAAGCTCCGCTAAAGTCACTCAAGGAAAAGAGAGCCGAAAAAAAGGCAAAAAAGGAGGCCAAGAAAAGGGAAGGTTAAGAGTTCTTTAACAGGACCCGATTGCAGCGCCTTTTTGAGCAAGGAAGTAAGGGCCAGGAGATCACCATCGGCCGCAGCTTGTGATTTGCATGACCCGCAGGAGTTTCTTTTGTTTTACCTTTGACAAACACTTAGAATCGGATGAGTCTTCTAAAAGGACTTCACCGAATATTCGTAAAAAATAGTAATGCTCTCAGCCTCCGAATTTCATCGTTATAGCCGTCAGATTTTACTTCCTGAATTTCGAACCGAAGGCCAGGAAAAACTAAAGGAGGGGAGTGTCCTGGTTATTGGTGCCGGAGGTTTAGGCTCGCCTGCACTCTACTACCTGGCTGCCGCTGGCGTGGGGCGCATTGGCATTGTCGACTTTGATAAGGTGGATGAAAGTAATCTCCAACGCCAGATCTTGTATAAGACGGCAGATGTGGGGATGTCGAAAGCGGAGCGTGCAGCCAGCCGCCTCCGGGAGCTTAACCCCCAACTGGAAATTGAAACTCATGTTTGCATTATTAACTCGGATAATGCGTTTGAAATCATTGAACCCTATGACATTGTTATTGATGGTTCTGACAATTTACCCACGAGGTATCTGGTCAATGACGCCTGCGTGCTACTTGGGAAGCCATTGATATACGGGGCCATTTTTCAATTTGAGGGACAGGCGAGTGTATTTAATCAGGCGGGGCCCGACGGAAAAAGAGGCCCGAACTACCGGGATCTTTTCCCCACACCTCCTCCTCCTGAAATGGTGCCTTCCTGTGGCGAGAGTGGCGTGCTGGGGGTGCTTCCGGGAATCATTGGCACCATGCAAGCAAACGAAGCCATCAAAATTCTGGCCGGAATGGGGGAGACGCTTAGCGGCCGACTTCTGCTGTTCGACAGTCTTGATTTTAGTACGCAGATCATCACCTTCAAACCAGATCCAAAGAATCCAGTATCCGGTGATCACCCGACCCTACGGGAATTGATAGATTACGAAGAGTTTTGTAATCCGGGGCACACGAAAAGAAATGAAGCAATAAACGAGTTAAGCCCCAGCGAAATAAAAGAACTACTTACTGGAAATTCGACAATTCAGTTGATAGATGTGAGAGATCCACTCGAAGTCATTTTCTCCTCCATTGGTGGCATCAATATACCCTTGAAGGAAATAGAATTTAAGGCTCACTTGATTCACCGAGACTCGCAAGTAGTTGTTTATTGCAAAAGCGGCCAGCGAAGCAGAACAGCTATCGCACAGCTTCAGCGTAAGTTCGGCTATACGAACCTCATCAATATGAAGGGCGGTTTATTGCAATGGATAGACGAAGTTGACAGTGCCTTGCCGAGGTACTAGAATCCATTCTATTTTTCTTTAATAGCATACTTTTCGGGATCTGTTTTAAAGGAGTCTGTGCAACCGTCACAGCAAAAAAAGTAATCGATACCCTTATAGGGGATAATGTGTTTAGCCGTGCTCTTTTGAATGGGAATGTTGCAGACCGGATTAATAAAGTACTCATCAAGATTCAATGAGGAAGTGGGATCTTTCTTATCAGCGCCCTTTTCATTTCTCAAAATAGAAATGATTTCAGCCAATATGCTGATGGCTACTTCCTCGGGAAGCTTCGCGCTGATATCAATTCCAGCCGGTGTCTTTACGCGCGCCAAATCCTGTACGGAAATTCCTTTTTTCTTCAGCGAATTGTAGATGCTGTTGGCTTTCCTGACACTGGAAACAAAGGACACGTACTTTGCACCGGATTCGATGGCTTGCTTCAACGCCATGTCGTCGTTTTCGCCCTGTGTGCACACCACGATGTAGGTGTTGTCTGATATCAGGTTCTTCTCCAGTACTTCTGTATCCAAAACCCGATCGGCATCTGTGAATGTAATTCTGTCAGCTCCTTTGGCAACGACTGAAACCTGATATCCGGTTAACTTACTGAGTCGTGACAAGGCCATCCCAATATGAGACCTTCCCATGATAAGAATATGTGGCTTTGGAAGAACAGGTTCTATATAAACTTCAACCGATCCTCCGCTTTCGCATGTCATCGTGTACGCTACTACACCTTTCCGTGTGATATCTTCAGCACCGGGCGCGATAGTTACCAGCCGGGGCTTACCCTGGTCAATGGCCAGCAGGGCCTCCTTCAACACGATACCTCGGGTACATCCTCCGCCTATCCAGCCTTTCATGGTGCCATCGGGTAAGATCACTGCTTTGTCTCCTGGCTTTCCGCTTGAAGGAGCAATTCTGTTCACGATCATCGCGATAGCGTAGGGTGGCTTTTCGTTGCCAATAAGTTGATCAAGCATGGGCTAAGAAATTTTCAAGTTGCAGTAAACTGTCGACATTGTGCGCAGCCATGAAGTGGTCAATTTCAGGCAGCGCTGCCATCATACCGCGGGTCTTGGGCTGATAACCTTTCATGCCTTTAAGCGGATTTAGCCAAAATAGCCGGCGCGTTCTGAGCTTTATCTGGTGCAGTTCCGCAGCCAATATTCCGGGTTCTCCGGTATCCAGACCGTCACTTAATATGATCGTCATGTTTTTGCCGGTGAGGGACCTTTT
>DATCZR010000208.1:0-19687 GCA_036525835.1 Cyclobacteriaceae bacterium | reverse complement strand
AGATGGAACTCGATTATGAGGAATTCAAGACAACATTTAAGAAAGTTAGAAAGGAAATATACCGCATGAAAGATGAGGGTAAAGTAAATTATGCCACCCATTTTAAGAGCAAAGCAGATGAGGCTATCTCCAATGGCATCAGTAGCGTAGGTACATTCCACCTAAAGCGACCTTTACTTAAAAACAAAAAAGGAAACATCATCACCCAAGATCTAACTGTACTTTATTATTATCACAACCGCATGACAGGGTATGACCTCGAAAAATTTATCTGACAAGCCTGTCGGTGTGATTGGAGCAGGTAATTTCGGATCAGCGATTGCCAATATCTTGTCGTTCCAAACGAAAGTCCTCCTATACGCGAGAGATGAGCAAGTTGTGCAACACATTTTAAAGAACAAAGAAAACAGAGGCCATGCTTTTAATGATAACGTTACACCAACCAATGACCTGGAATATTTAGCCAAGCATTGTGACATCATTTTTCCAATCGTGCCAGCCGCTCACTTTCGCGGCATGATGAAAAACTTATCTCCTCATCTCCACCCCTATCATATTCTTATTCATGGCACCAAGGGCTTCGATATTCAACTTCCCGAGGGGAAACCCATTGAGAATATGAAGTTGCTCAGCAGAGATCAGGTGAAGACCATGAGCGAGGTAATCAAAGAAGAAAGTGTAGTTGTCAGAGTGGGATGTCTTGCAGGACCCAACCTTTCCAAAGAGCTATCGCAACGACAACCCAGTGCCACCGTTATAGCCAGCCCCTTTCAAGAAGTAATTCAGACCGGCAAGAAATTATTGAGAAACGATCGCTTTCAGGTATATGGCAACAATGACCTGGTAGGTGTAGAAATGGCTGGAGTTTTAAAAAACATCATAGCGATTGCGTCAGGGGCCTTAAATGGATTAGGGTTTGGTGAAAACGCCAAGGGATTGCTCATCAGCCGTGGCGCTGTAGAGATGATCTATTTGGGACGAGCACTGGGAGGCAATATCAAAGCTTTCCTGGGACTGGCTGGAATTGGTGACCTAGTAACCACTTGTAATAGTCCTATGAGCCGAAACTTTACCGTTGGCTACAGATTGGCTACAGGTGAAACTTTGAATCAGATTTTGTCAGGCATGCATGAGATTGCAGAAGGCGTTAACACCATTCGAATAGTTAAGAAATGTGCAGACTATTACAAAGTAAGGGCCCCTATCACTGATCGTCTATACAAAGTCTTGTTCGAAGGCATGACCGTGAATGAGGCGCTCGAAAACCTCATGCGATATCCACTTGATGTGGATATTGATTTTATTCAAGATTAGTTAAATCGTTCTATGAGTGCGCCATCTGTAGTTGTGTACTCACCCATAGCATCCGCCATCAGGCAAGAGTGTACCGGAAGAATACCCAATACATCCCCAGGTTGAATGTGTGCAGCCGCTGAATCTGGCGCATGAATCACTCCATGTTCCTGTGAAATCGATTTGACATACATTTCGGTTGGTGGAAGCTCCCAGCTATTTCTCTTCATCTTGACAACGCTTCCATAGCTACGGCCACCCGACACTGTGGTAAAATAATCTTTTGAAAAATGAACCCCACCACCATAAATTACTATTTCATTTCTGTTTGGGTAAGTGGCTACAACTGGGCAAGCCAATGCAATTGCAATCTGATCTAATTTACAAGAACCAATCTGATGCTGAGTAAGATCATAAAACACTAAGTTACCTGGTCTTATCTCATCCACATCTTTAAAATTTTCTACTACACTTGCTGTGGGTGTATCTCCAATAGAAAGGATTAGGTCAGGAAATTTTGGTTCATATCTCTTTTTCAACCTATTAAGTAGCTCCACCTCTGATTTGTGAATGGTGAAGACTTCCTCCACATTGTGGCAATGATAGGTTTGTCCGGCATGACTCAAGAACCCAACCATTTTTAACAAAGGCGAAGATTGAATTTCTTCTATGATCAGATCAATAGTTCTAATCTCATCAGGATCCACACCTGTCCGATGATACCCGGTGTCCACTTCAATAAAGAGACCTACATGATTTTCGAGTCGCTTTAACAAAGTGGGAATAACCCCTGGTACAGAAATCAGGAGGTTAAGTTTAATTTGACTGGCTAGCCGATTGATTCGATCAATTTCAAGGATGTTAAGAGGAAACGCCACGGTAATATCAATCCATTTGTCACTAGCAAAATATTCAGCCATTTCCAAAGAGGAAACCGTACATCCCTTTACACCACGAACTCTAAACCATCTCCCAATTTCGTGTGATTGATGGGTCTTAAAATGAGGACGAAGCTCTACTTCACTTGTTCTAGCTTTGGAGATAATGCGCTCAATATTTTCAATACACTTTACTTTGTCGAGCAAAAGTGTGGGTTGAACTATATCAAGCATAAAATTACTTACTGGGTGAAATCAGCAAGGATTTTTTGGGCAGTGTTGGCGAGCTCTTCCTGGCTGGGTTTGAGTTTGGGTCTGGTAAAATTAATATCATCCATTGAATTCATGGGCACCAGGTGAATATGAGTATGAGGTACTTCAAGTCCAATCACAGCTACTCCAACTCGTTTGCAGGGAATGGTTTTCTTAATGGCCTTTGCCACCTTTTTGGCAAAAACCATCATGGCCGACAATGTTTGATCATCCTGATCGAAGATGTAGTCTATCTCCTGCTTAGGTACTACCAGGGTGTGACCTCTAACTAATGGCATGATATCGAGAAAGGCAATAAACTGATCGTTTTCAGCAACAATATGACCAGGAATCTCACGATTTATTATTTTGGTAAAAAGGCTGGCCATAATTTGAGAAAATTAAATTTCAATCTTTATAATTTCAAATTCAATTTCACCTGCCGGAGTCTTGATCTTGGCATTATCACCTTTCTTTTTACCTAACAACCCTTTTCCAATTGGCGATTGTGTGGAAATTTTTCCTTTTTTTAAGTCAGCCTCTTCTTCTGACACCAGCGTATAGGTAAAGGAAGCTCCATTTTTTTTATTCTTAATTGTCACTTTTGAAAGAATAGAAACATTGGATGTATCCAATTGACTTTCGTCAATCTCTCTGGCATTGCCCATTAGCTCCTCAAGCTTGGCAATTTTAGCCTCAAGGTGCCCTTGTGCATCCTTGGCTGCATCATATTCAGCATTCTCACTTAAGTCACCTTTGTCTCTTGCTTCAGCAATCTGTTTGGCAATATCTGCACGACCCTTTGTCCTTAGCTCGTTCAGATCCTTCTTCAGCTTTTCTAGTCCTTCTTTGGTATAGTAAGAAATCTTCGCACTCATAACTTCATTTTTATACGCCTGCTCTGGGGGGTCTTTGAAAAAAGAAACAACGGCTTTATGATGGAAACCGTTGTCATTAATACGATACAAAAGTAATTTTTTTATTCCGGTAAATCAAATGGTAGCTTTTTACTATTAGCTACCTACCAATTCAGGGATATTCATTTTAATTTCATCAAAAAGCTCATCATCAAACTTGGCCAGATATAAGGTTTTTGCCTTGGCCAACTGCTCGATGGTCAATCCCTTTGCTCCCCGCAAATCCGCTTTGTACAAGCTGGCATTTTCCAAATCCGCACCCATTAAATAACTGTTTCTCAAATTGGCCTCCATCAAAAAGGCATTCCTAAAGCTCGTCTTAATCAAAAATGCTCCCTCCAATTGTGCTTTTATCAAAAAAGCATCATTGAAATTGGATCCGCTAGCATAAGCACCTCGCAAGTTAACCTGGTTTAGGTTTGAGTTTTCCAAATTGGTTTGATTCAATCTGGTATTCTCCAAATTTGATTCAATCAGCGAGGAATGAGAAATGTTGGCAGAGTTGAGATTCGATCCTGTAAGATTTACGTAGTTCAGATTTGTTTTGGTTAGGTAGCAATTAACCAGATTGATCTCATAAATTCCGTGCCTATTCAACCTCTTCAGATTACCAACGGTTCTAAATGCAGCCTCATCAGACTCCCATAATCTGAAGTCATCGATTTCGTCTTTGTATGTTCTGATTCGCTGCCGTTTCTCTCCATTTTGATTTAACCAAAACAACAAAATGCCGATCACGGCAATGTCAAAGATCATGCCATGAGCTTCTGCTAATATTTGAGGCCAAAATGAATCAAATTCGTTTAAGTAGTATTTCAGACTTAATGAAAGCACGATAATAGTTATCGCTATGAGTACAATAGCAGAAGTCAACAATGGCTTTTCAACCACATTGTTATAGACCTCCTGCAAACGTTTTACTATTTTTTCTTGTGCGCGCATCCTTAAAACAAAGGTCGGATCAAAATCAAAAGTAACTCAATAAAACAAAGTGAATTTTTCTTTTTTTCGCTCAATATTACATGAGATTTTAACTTTAAGCGAAGCTATAACATTAAATGGATAGTGAGGAAATAAATCCCTAGACCGAGTAGGTCGTTGGTAGTGGTAATAAAAGGACCTGAGGCCAATGCAGGATTAAAACCAAACTTGTTGAGAACCAATGGAGTGACAGTGCCAATTAACGAAGCAACCAATACCACGCTAAACAAGGCAACAGATACTATGTACGATAATTTATCACCATTTCCACCAATGATTAGGTTAACAACAAGTACGAGTATAGACAGCAACAAACCGTTTAGCACCGCTACAAGAAATACTTTTCCGAGCCTTTTCCAGAATCCGTCATCAACAAACCCGGGATTGGCCAGGCTTTGCACCACAATTGAGGAGGACTGAATCCCCACATTTCCGCCTGTAGCTTGAATCAAAGGAATGAAAAAAGCAATTGCTGTGATCCTGAGTAGATCTTTTTCGAATATGCCAATAAACTGTACACTAATGAGTCCACCCACAATACCAATAATTAGCCAAGGAAGCCGAGCCCTGGTTTGCCTCCAAATAGTATCATCCTCCTCCACATCCTCGCTGATTCCAGACATAATCTGTCGGTCCTCTTCAGCTTGTTCAGTAATGACATCAATCACGTCGTCAATGGTAATGCGTCCCACCAGTTGCCTGTATACATTTACCACGGGCACCGATTCCAAATCATACTTCTGCATTACACTGGCGACTTCCGTATCTTCCATATAGGTTTCTACCGAAATTATTTCAGGATCATATATGTCTTTGACCAATGTGGTAGAATCGGTCAGGATCAATTGCTGAAGCTGAACTCTGCCCAAAAGAATGTTTCGATCATCCACGACGTATACCGCGTAGAACTTGGAGACATTTTCAATTTGCTTTCTGATCTCTTCGATACACTGCACCACAGTCCAACTCGCTTTAGCTCTGATCAATTCTTTAGCCATTAATCCTCCAGCCACATCATCGTCATAGCGTAAAAGATCAATTACCTGAGATCGCAACTCTTCGTCAAGGCCAGCCAACACCTCTTCTCTTTCTTTAATCGGGAGTTCATTGAGCACATCAGCAGCATCATCAGAATCTAATTGGTCAATTAATTCGACCAGCTCACTGACCTTGTAAATCTTTAAAAAGCCCTTGCGCTCATCACTGTCCAGGTCAATAATAATCTCCGCGCGAATAGCAATGTCTAGTAGGTCGAGCACATATTTGGATTCCTCGCTAATAAATTCACGAAGCAGCGCAGTGATATCTGCCGCATTGACACCGTCTAAAATTGCTTTGATAAAAGTTTGGTCGCGCTCATCCAAGGCCCGTTGAAAGCGATCGCGGAATTCCTTTGTTAACCCAAACTCAATGGATTCAACCATCGGACTTTTCAATTTGCTGAGTGAGAAATACAAAATCGTCTACTGACAATTGCTCTGCCCTTTTGTCCAGTAGTTCTTTGCACGATATTGAGGCTAGCGTACCTGCCTCAAGAGCGGCCAAATTTAACCTTTTCAATGCGTTTCGCAAGGTTTTGCGCCTGTTTTGAAATCCTTGTTTGACAAGCACTTTAAATAATTTTTCATCACATGGTAAGTAAACGGTTTTGTTTCTCCTTAGTCGAATTACGGCAGACATCACTTTTGGTGGAGGAAAGAAAACTCCAGGTGGTACCTTAAATAGTAGTTCTATATCGTAATAGGCTTGCAGTAGCACACTGAGAATACCATAAACTTTGTTTCCTTTTGCAGATGCAATTCGATCGGCAACTTCTTTCTGAAGCATACACACTACTTGATCTACTTTATCGCGGTGGTCCAAAACCTTGAAAAATATTTGCGAGGAAATATTATAAGGAAAATTGCCAATGACACTAAACGTACCATCAGCAATTTCATTCCAATCAAAACGCAATACATCGCCTTCCATGATGTGGCCTTTCAACGTTGGGAAATGTTCTTTCAAGTACGCAATTGAATCCCTGTCTATCTCAGCCACAGATAAATTGATATTCTTTGCCAATAAAAACCGAGTGAGTACGCCCGTACCGGGCCCTATTTCAATGATCGGTATAGCCTTATCAGAAACATCCAATGAATCAACAATTTTTTCAGCTATGTTTTGATCCTTTAAGAAATGCTGTCCAAGAAATTTCTTTGGTCGAACCATACGATTGATAAAATCCCTTGAAAATTAACCTAAATTGCGGAGATACCTCGAAATACAAGAAAGAGAGATGAACAAGCACAACGAGAAACCAAAAATAGGCATCACAATAGGCGACTTGAATGGCATTGGCCCAGAAATAATTATTAAGTGCCTTGCAGACAATCGAATCCTTCAGATGATTACACCAGTCGTATATGGCTCCCCCAAAGTCTTATCCTTCTACCGAAAACTTCTCAATCTGGAAGACTTTAACTATAGTCAAGTAAAAAATAAAGGTCAATTTTTCCCAAAATCAATTAATGTGGTGTCTTGTTGGGAAGATGTAATTGAAATAAATCCAGGCAAACCTTCAGTTGAAACAGCAAGAGCCGCATTACTATCGTTAAAAAAAGCAGTAGAAGAAGTTAAAGAGGGTGTTATTGATGGATTTGTCACCGGGCCAATCGATAAAAGCACCATTCATAGTGATGATTTTCCGTTCAAGGGTCACACGGAGTTCCTTACCCATGAATTTCAGGCTACAGAAACTTTGATGCTGATGACGGGGCAGGATTTGCGAGTAGGATTAGTGACGGAACATGTGCCACTCAAGGAAGTAAACAACCTCATCACCAAAGAACGGGTTGAATTGAAGATCAGGTTGCTCGAACTTTCGTTGAAGAATGATTTCAGTATCAGCAAACCCAGAATTGCTGTTCTGGGCCTTAATCCCCATGCAGGAGATGACGGACTGCTTGGTGATGAGGAGAATAATATTATTAAACCTGTAGTTGGCGATTTGAAGAACAAGGGTAAATTGATTTTTGGTCCATTCCCAGCAGACGGTTTTTTTGCTGCAGGACAGCATAGAAAATACGATGGAATAATCGCCATGTACCATGACCAAGGACTTATCGCATTTAAAACATTGGCATTTGATTCAGGGGTGAATTACACTGCTGGACTCCCGGTTGTGAGAACCTCCCCGGATCATGGCACTGCTTATAACATCGCAGGCAAAAACTTGGCCGATGAAGGATCCATACGGCAAGCTATCTACCTGGCTGCAGATATAGTAAGAAGCAGATCACTCCTGGAGGTAGAGAAGTAAAAAATAACATTTCCGGTATAGATGGTTGGTCATTTGAGCCAATTAGACGGCAAAAAATTACTAGCTTTGGACAAAGGTGCTAAATGGATATTGCAACCAAAAAAAAACTTAATATTTTGATCCAGCTGGCAGATGCAGATAAGCACTTTGCCAAAGTGGAGCGAGAAATGATTCTAAAAATTGCATCGGATCGTGGATTTCCGGATGAAATTGTCAAAGATTTGATCTCAAATCCTGAGCCCATAGGCTTATTGGGTGTCCTTTCCGAAAAGCAAAAATTCAATTACCTGTACTATTGCATTGAATTGGTGTTTGCCGATAACCAGGTTTTTGAAAGTGAACTGATCTTTTGCAGAGGGATAGCGATTAAGCTAGGATTCAAGAAAGACGTGGTCGACTTTTTGGCTATGCAGCACAACTCAATGACCAAAGAGGAGCTAAAAAGGCGTGTTTTTACCGAATTCGGATAATCTGAAACTCCACGAGGCCATTACTGGCTAATAAAATCGATTTTGAAAGGGGAAAATCCAGTAAAACGTGATAAATTTGCCCGCTAATTTTAAAGACCCCTTAGGGTGAAGCCACTTAGCATCAACATTGTAGGGCTCGATTTTAAGGCCCATCACTTCAGCTACTCGCTTGGTGATGCATTTTTGCAGCAATATGGGCAAGGTTATCTTCCGAGAGGGGAATTCACCGTTGAAATCGTGCTTGATAAGCACGAAACGTTCATTGAAGCAGACATTAAAATTGCAGGCACCACAACGCTGACTTGCGATCGTAGTTTGGAAGTATTTGATTTTCCGATTGATATAGAAAAGAAAATATTGTTCAAATACGGAGCGGAAGACACTGAACTGACTGATGAGATTATCATCATCAATAGGGAGCGAAGCAGCCTGGATTTAGGGCAATTGGTGTATGAATTCATCGGCTTGTCAATTCCGATTAAGAAGCTTCATCCAAGATTTTTGGATGAAGATGAAGATGACGATTCCGAAGAAGGTAAAATGATCTACAGTTCATCCACGGACGAAACAGAAAAGGATGAAGTAGATCCAATATGGGAAAAATTAAAAAAAATTAATGTAAAAACAACTTAGGCATGGCACATCCAAAACGAAAAATTTCTAAGACGAGAAGAGATAAAAGAAGGACGCACTATAAGGCAGAACCAAAACAGTTCACCGTTTGTCCGACTACCGGGGAACATCATCTCCCCCACCGTGCTTTATGGCATGAAGGCAAACTTTACTACAGAGGCAATGTAGTAATGGAGAAAGAGGTTCTTGCTTAATCCATGAGTGGCAAAAATATGATTCGGTTTACACCGGTCTATTTGTTACTTTGTTCAACTTTAGCAGACTAATAATGTATTTATCATAAATGCTCGATTGATTTGATCGAGCATTTATTTTTTTAGCTGAGATAGAATACTTAAAAAAAACAAATGAGCATTACCAGAGCAGCCATTACAGGAGTTGGGGGATACGTTCCTGATTATATTCTCACCAATAAAGAATTGGAAACAATGGTGGAGACGAGCGATGAATGGATCACCTCCAGAACTGGAATAAAGGAGAGAAGAATTCTCAAAGGCGAAAATTTAGGCGTGTCGTATATGGGCACCAAAGCAGTAAATGACATGCTGGCCAGCACCAATACTGATCCCAAGGAAATTGATCTCATTATTTTTGCTACCATCACCCCCGACCTACCCTTCCCAGCTGCATCCAACATTGTAGCCTCGCAAGTAGGCGCCACCAACGCATTTAGCTTTGACATCGGTGCCGCATGCTCAGGCTTTATTTACGCACTCACCACTGGAGCAAAATATATTGAGTCGGGCATGTACAAGAAAGTGGTTGTGGTGGGTGGAGATAAAATGTCCTCTATCCTCGATTATACCGATCGGACAACTTGCATCATTTTCGGAGATGGAGCTGGATGCGTTTTATTGGAACCATCAAAGGATGATACGGGTATCATTGACTCTATCCATAAAAGTGATGGCAAGGGAGAAGATTTTTTGCACATCAAGGCCGGAGGAAGTCGCAATCCAGCTACCGTTGAAACAGTAAAGGCGAGACAGCATTATGTGTATCAGGAAGGTGCAGCCGTATTCAAGTTTGCGGTTACTAATATGGCCGATATTGCTGCCAAGATTATGGAGCGCAATAATCTCAAGTCTGATGACGTGTCTTGGTTGGCACCACATCAAGCCAATAAAAGAATAATTGATGCTACCGCCTCACGCATGGGCGTCACAGAAGACAAAGTGATGATGAACATAGAACGATACGGAAATACTACCGGAGGCACTATACCACTATTATTGTGGGATTACGAAAAGAAATTGAAGAAGGGCGACAATATTGTAATTGCCGCATTTGGTGGTGGTTTCACCTGGGGTTCCATTTATGTAAAATGGTCATACGACTCCTAAATAATCATTATTGAGATTCATTAATACATTTGTAAATTATAGTCTAATCACTGTATGGCAAGCGTTTCTGATTTAAGTAAGGGTAATTTTATTCGATACAATGGAGAGGTGGTTAAAGTGGAAGAACTTCTACACCGAACTCCGGGAAATTTGCGTGCGTTTTATCAAGTAAAGATGCGCAACATTCGTTCAGGGAAGATCGTTGAAAATCGCTTTCGGCCTGGAGATTCAGTGGATTTACTCCGTGTGGAAACAAAAGAATACCAATACCTGTATCCGGAAGCGGATAGTTTAGTGT
This sequence comes from Cyclobacteriaceae bacterium, assembly GCA_036525835.1. GTDB lineage: Bacteria > Bacteroidota > Bacteroidia > Cytophagales > Cyclobacteriaceae > ELB16-189. The sequence goes on along the minus strand of DATCZR010000208.1, from coordinate 9,321 downwards.
GCATGGATAATCAAACTTTCGAGCAAATTTATCTTGACAAAGCGCTGCTAGGTGATTCATTTAAATACCTTAAAGAAGGTGTTACTTTGATCATTGCTTTTGAGAATGGTACTGAGCCGATTACGGCTGAGCCTCCTGCAAGTGTAGAGCTCAACATTACCTACACTGAACCCGGATTATCAGGTGACACAGCAACCAGAACATTGAAACCTGCCACGGTAGAAACAGGTGCAGAGGTACGTGTACCGCTTTTTATTAATAATGGTGACTGTGTTAAAATTAACACAGCCAACGGTGAGTATTTAGAACGAGTAAAGTAACTTATGGCCAAGACTACAAGAAAAACAGTAATCAAAGGCGCTGACAAACAAGCACCTAAAAAATCATCAGTTCAAAACTCCTCAGAAATGAAAACCTCAGAAATAAGAGATCTTATCGATTTCATTGCGCATTCAGGATTGAATGAAGTTGATATCGAAACCAAAGAATTAAAAATTCATGTAAAGAGAGAGCCGGACCAAAAAGTGCTCAAATCTTCGGCGCCTGTGATGGCGGCATCTGCTCCTGCACCAGCAGCGGCAACAACTCCCGCTCCACAAACCGCACCATCTGCTGCACCCGCACCAGCCACTCCTGCTGCGGCCAGCAGTAAGCAAGTAGAAATAAAATCTCCCATGATTGGAACATTTTATAGATCTTCCAACCCGGATACTCCTCCTCTTGTCTCAGTTGGAGATAAAATCACCAAAGGACAGACCGTTTGTATCATTGAAGCCATGAAGTTGTTCAATGAAATAGAATCTGAGGTGTCAGGAACAGTTGTAAAAGTTTTGGTCGAGAATGCCTCCCCGGTGGAGTATGAGCAAGGGTTGTTCGTGGTAGAGCCCGATTAACATAGGCTATGCACCCATAGCAACATTTGGAGTAATTCTTTTATTAACATCATAACCTAAAGCATTGTGTTCAAAAAAATACTAATAGCAAACAGAGGTGAAATCGCTTTACGAGTAATTAGAACTTGTAAAGAAATGGACATTAAAACGGTGGCCGTCTACTCCACAGCCGATCGTGAAAGTCTTCATGTCCGTTTTGCAGATGAGGCCGTGTGTATTGGTGGACCGCCCAGCAAAGATTCATATCTAAATATCCCTAGAATTATTTCAGCAGCTGAAATAACCAATGCGGATGCGATTCATCCCGGTTATGGTTTCCTTTCTGAAAACCAGGAGTTCTCAAAAGTTTGCCATGAGTATGGAATAAAATTTATTGGTCCTACTCCAGAAATGATTCGACTCATGGGAGACAAAGCCACCGCTAAAGACACCATGAAGAAAGCGGGGGTACCAACCATTCCCGGTTCTGATGGCTTACTGGAATCTGTTGAGGAAGGAATAAAGATTGCAAAAAAGATAAAGTACCCTGTCATCGTCAAAGCGACTGCTGGTGGTGGAGGTAAAGGAATGCGCATCATCACCAATGAATCTGAGTTCAAGAAGGCCTGGGATGACGCCAAGAGAGAATCGGGTGCTTCCTTTGGAAATGATGGGCTTTACCTCGAAAAATTTGTTGAAGAGCCCCGACATATAGAGATTCAGGTAGTTGGAGATCAATACGGAAAAGTATGCCATCTATCAGAACGGGATTGCTCAGTGCAGCGTAGACATCAAAAGTTAGTAGAAGAGACACCATCACCCATTGTTAGCCAGGAGTTGCGTGAGCGAATGGGAGAAGCAGCCATAAAAGGAGCTACAGCCATAAAATATGAGGGTGCAGGAACCATCGAGTTTTTGGTAGATAAGCACGGAGACTTTTACTTCATGGAAATGAATACCCGTATTCAGGTGGAGCATCCCATTACGGAGGAGGTAACTGACTATGATCTGATTAAAGAACAAATTAAAGTAGCCGCTGGTGTCCCGATTTCAGGAACCAACTACTTCCCTAACTTATTTGCCATGGAGTGCCGTATCAATGCGGAGGATCCAGCTAACGGATTCAGACCTTCACCCGGGAAAATCATCAACCTGCACTTACCTGGTGGTCATGGCGTGCGGGTAGATAGCCACGTTTACGCAGGTTACACTATACCTCCCAATTACGATTCCATGATTGCTAAATTGATTGTAAGCGGTCAATCGAGGGAGGAAGTTATCACCAGAATGAAAAGAGCCTTAAGTGAATTTGTAATCGAAGGCATCAAAACGACTATCCCCTTCCATTTGAAGCTGATGGATAATCAGATTTTCAGATCGGGCAAATTCACAACCAAGTTTTTGGAAACCGATTTTAATTTTGATGATCTGAAATAACCCCAAATCAATATAATAAAAAAGGCACCTCCCGGTGCCTTTTTTATTATTAGGAAAGTATTATTTAAACGTATTGGTTCAGCATCACTGGCATCACGAGCATAAGAATGTCCTCGTCTTTATCCTTCTCAACGGGTAAAATCACACCTGCCTTATTCGGAGCCGACATGTTCAATTTCACCTGATCTGTATCCAAATTGGATAGCATCTCGATGATGAATTTAGCATTGAATCCTATCTCAATATCCTCACCTTCATGCTCACAGGAAAGGCGCTCATTCGCCTCGTTGGAGAAATCCAGATCCTCAGCAGAAACTTGCAGTTCACTTCCGGTAATTTTCAACCTTACCTGGTGGGTGGTCTTATTGGCATAAATAGCAATTCGCTTCAATGAACCTAATAAGTCGGTTCTGCTAATGGTCATCTTGATTGGATTCTGGGCCGGAATGACGTTCTCATAGTCAGGGAACCGTTCGTCAATTAAACGACAAATCATACGGATGCTGCCAAACTTGAAAAAAGCATTTGACATATTAAAATCAATACTCACCTCAGTATTTTCAGTTGGCAAGGTGGCTTTCAAAAGATTTAAAGCTTTGCGTGGGATGATTATGGCATTACCGTTGTCGGACTTTATATCCGTTCTGCGGTAACGAACGAGTCGATGACCGTCTGTAGCCACAAACGTGGTGTTTTTCTCTCCCAGGTTTACATACACGCCTGTCATAGCTGGACGCAACTCGTCACTGCTGGTGGCAAATATGGTATTGTTCACGGCCCTGGCCAACACATCAGATGATATCTCAGCAGAAAAGTCGTTGGAGACGGCCGGTACTTTTGGGAAATCTGTTGCATTCTCTCCACTCAGCTTATAACGGCCATTATCAGAACTGATTTCAATGCTGTAGGTGGACTCTTCTATTGAAAAAGTCACTGGCTGATCTGGTAGGTTTTTTAGGGTGTCCAACAAAATTCTTGCAGGCACCGCAATGCTACCCTTTTCCTTCGATTCCACATTGATTTCAGTGATCATTGAAGTCTGAAGATCAGATGCCGTAACCGTAAGCACATTTTTCTCGATCTCGAAAAGGAAATTTTCCAAAATCGGAACCACTGGATTGGTGGTAATGACGCCATTAATATTAGAAAGCTGCCTGAGCAGATAACTCGAGTTGACAATAAACTTCATCGTTAAATCAGTGGTTTTTGGTTGTAATGGCGGTAAAGTTAGGAAGAAAAACCAATTCTGGAAATGAACTCAGATGATGCCGAATTGGGCGATCAGGGACTTTTGATCAAAAAGTAATCTTGGCCTCTTTGCAACGGCAAAACTTGCTGGCGATCGAATAAGACACCTTCAGTCCCATTCAGTTTGCCTACAACCTGCTCATCGCCTTTAATGGGTCTATAGAGATTAAGACTAAATTTATTATCACCCAGATCCAAAATTTCAATGATTACGTCAGGCTTTGCTTGAAGTATACTATCGTACTGCTCGTTTTCCCCTGAATTGATAAAATTCTTGGCCATTAAAAGTGAAACTGCGTCCAGATAATCGTTGAGTTTGGTTGTATCGGTTCCTGTTGTGTTGTTTATGTCAAATCCAAACCCCATATCCTCAATTTCAAAGCCCTTTCGATTAGAATCAGAAAATTGAGCTGTCAATTTTTTAAAATTCCTCCAGTTGAAATTAAAAATACGCTTATCACGCCAGCCATTTTGATCCAATTCAAAAACTCCACCCGCATACACCCGATAGCCAGGAACAGCCATGAGATAAGGAATGTTGTCGTTAGTCATAAAGTAAGCCTCAGTCCTTCCGGCATTGCCGCCTACAAGCATTTCTTTTTCCAAATTAGTTCCAATGAACAAGGAGACTTTAGTGCCATTTTTTTTCAATCTGGTGGCTATTGAATCACTCCTACTGGCTGCCACTTTTCGCTTCACCTCTACTTGTTGTAAAGTAGCAAAAAGCACGGTCACCATTTGATCGTCAGCATCGTAATCATTATTGACTAACCACCTGCTCCCGTTAAAACTTAGCTCAACACCTTGGCCTTGAGATTCAAATTGAATTCTGTCAATAGCGGCCAGGTTATCCATTTTAAATACCCCTTTGTCTACCTGGTCATTCTTACTCTTAAATAATAAAATCACAGCTGCCACCATGACCATAGCCAGAAGCGTACCTATCAGTATTTTATTTTTCTGTTCCTGCTTCAACGGGTGGTAAATTTTCTTTTCCTTATATAACTTCTTGTAATTCCATATATCAAAAGCAGTGCAATGGGAACTACCAGGTTTATAAACTGCCAAAAGCTTTTTTCTTCGGCTATTTTAACCTTATTCAACGGTCTTATTTTCACATCTTTACTTCTGGTGTTGATTAGTCCATCCTCATTGACCAGGTAGGATACCATATTGAGCAAAAGCTCTTGATTTGCAAACGTGTAGGAAGAGATCGGATCAAATCCCAATTGCTGTGGCTGGCCGGTGCGGGGATTGATATCGTTACGCGCCACATCTCCATCAGCGATAATGATAATCTTCGATGGTTTACTTTTAGTTATTAAACTAAAATCGGAATCCACGCCCTCAGGAAGAAATCGATTTTTGTAAAGAGAGGTAAACTCACCTTCCAACAAATAAGATACAGGCAAATGTGCCGTTTGAAATAGATTGGGATCGACATTAGTTCTCAAGTCATTCACGCTTACCTTAACTGGCGTGCCCAACTTGCGGGAATTCGGAGACGTGAAGAGTAAAGGAGTCTTCGACACACCATCCGCTTTAACCGTATCTATACTACTCGCAAATTTAAGCAGCGTAGCATCCAAATTTCTGGTGGAAGGATGTTCTGCGTATTGATTGATCAAAGGAAAAAAGGGCCAATCCATTTGCATTAATTGGGGTCGGTTACCCACCTTCCCGGTGACGATAGGGTAGCGAGCCGCAATTTTATCCTGAACTAAATCCAGATTTACCCGCACTCCATATTTAAATAAGAGGTCATCCAAATTCAGATCATAAGGAAAAGCAAAGTAATCCTGACGTGACGCACTATCCATAACTGCATCGAGGCGATCAATCAGCATCAACATCCGCCCTCCTCCCATCACAAATTGATCTATTTTCAATTTATCCAATTCGCTAAATGGCTTGATCGGTTTAGGCATGATAAGCAAATCATAGCTCTCAATTACTTTCTTCCTATCTAGCATCACTTTAAATACATCGTATTGATCCAATAATGCATTATTGAAACTGGCAATTTGCAAGCTATCCAGCTCTCCATGCCCGCTTAGCAAACCAATGCGCTTTCTATCCGAGTTGGTCATCTGATAAATGGCACTGGAAAACTCATATTCCAATCCCTCGATGGACTGATTCAGTACTTGATCAGATCCACTTGCTCTATTTCCTTTTAGCAACATGACTCCCTTTTCAAATCCACCATAATTAATTACAGCACCCGGAAAGACCAGTTTCTCAGTTCGTTGCCCACCCTTAATATCTATAACATTTATTGGGTTAATGCCCTTAGCAACCAATTCATTCATGAATTCACTCTGGGCTTTTTTACCTAATGCTGACTCAGGATTGGTAAATGAGTAATGGATTTTGTTCTGTGAGGAGATCCGAAACTCATCCAGCATCTCCTCGGTGGCCCTCTGAAGTCTTTTGAATCCGGCATTGAGGTCGCCCGCCAAAAATACTTCGATGTATATATCATCATCAAGATTTTGGAGTAACTCAACGGTAGGCTGCTTAATGGTGTATCTATTTTCTTCCGTAAGATCAATCCTAAAGAAGCTTGAGGATGCCACAAGGTTTATCATCACCGCCAATGTAACCCCATTGGCCAGTAATAATATATCTCCGAGTTTTTTACTTTGCCAATTTACCACTGCCTGCTACTCAATATCGTTTTGGTTAATAACAACATTAACCCAGTTACTGAAATGAAATATAATAAGTCACGACTATCTATTAGTCCACGGCTCATAGAATCATAATGATATAAAATCCCCAGCTGTTTGATTTGTAAAGCCAACGAACCTTCTGAAACAAGTGTTGAGAAAGAGTCAATACCGGAATAAACAAATAAACAGAGAAAGGCAGCCGTGACAAATGAAACAATCTGATTGGATGTAATCGAAGAAGTAAAAATCCCTATAGCGCAAAAGACAGCACTTAATAACCCAATGCCCATGTATGATCCCATCACACCTGAAGAGTCAATGTTACCAACAGGTTCGCCCAATAAGTATATGGAATAATAATAGATGATAGTGGGCAAAAGCGCAAAGAGCGTCAATGAAATGCTAGCCATAAACTTCCCGATGACAATTTCCCACTCCGTGATTGGCTTGGTAAGGAGAAACTCCATCGTTCCCATTTTTTTCTCCTCAGCAAAACTTTTCATAGTAATAGCGGGTATTAAAAAAATAAGCACATAGGGCCCTAAAGAAAAAAGGGTATCCATGTCTGCATAACCGTATTCCAACACAGAGGTATCCGGAAACACCCAAATGAGCATGCCTATGCCCGTTAAGAATACACCGATAACAATGTACGCGATAAGTGAATTGAGATACCCATTAAACTCTTTGGAAAAAACCTGAATCATATTCCGTTGTCTTGGACAGTAAGTTCCTTAAAAAGTGATTCAATTGAATACTCTTCAACCTTTAGCTCAATTAAAGAGAAGCCTTTCTCGGTTGCATATCGAAAAAGCAGAGACCGCAAATCAACATCTGGCAGGCTTATTACCCGGCATTTATTATTGTTAATGGCCGTGACCTCTGCAACACCAGCTAAATTTCGCAAGTCTCCAATATTTATTTCTTCTTGAAATTCTACAACTAAAGAACTTCCGCCCTTGTGTTTCAATAGATTACTCAGCTGATCATCCGCCACGAGGCGGCCCTTATTAATAATCACCACCCTATTGCAAAGCGCTTGCACTTCTTGCATGATATGCGTTGAAAATAGCACTGTTTTATTTTGGCTAATTTCTTTAATTACCTTTCTTATCTCTATAATTTGATTTGGATCAAGTCCGGATGTTGGCTCATCCAGAATAAGGACTTCAGGATCATGCAAAAGGGATTGTGCCAAGCCAACCCGCTGCCGATATCCCTTAGATAAAGTTTCTAATTTTTTGTTTTGTTCAGGAGTAATCCCACACAGATCGATTATTTCCGCTACGCGATGTTTTAGCCTAGAACCGCCAATGCCACCCAATTTACCAGCAAACAAAAGGTATTCGTGCACATACATATCCAGGTAAAGCGGGTTGTGCTCTGGTAAATATCCAGTAATCCGTTTTACCTCAATTGGATTTTCAAGCACATCAAACCCACCTACATTGATTTTGCCCTCCGATGGTGCTAGGTAGCCGGTAACCATTTTCATTGTTGTAGATTTTCCTGCACCATTGGGGCCCAAAAAACCTACGATTTCGCCTTGATCTACCGAGAAAGATATATCATCAACCGCCTTTTCGTGTCCGTATAATTTTGAAAGGTTTTGAATTTGTAAAGACATGATTTGAAGCGGGCAAAGTAGGCGAAATACCGTTGTTTATCCTAATGAGTTGTTAAGGTGTCAAAAATATCTCTATTTCGGTCACCAATTTATAACTTGGCCTATTAATTGCCGTGGTAATCACACCTGAATTTTAGAAATTTGTCTTTCAAAAATATAATGATGCGCTTAAGTTTTGTTTTCATTGGAGTATTTGTCGCTGTGTCATCCATTGCTCAAGTGGGATATAAGCTGGATTTCAAGATTAAAGGCTTGAAAGACACTACGGCTTATCTGGGCTATTATTATGGCGAAAGCACCTACGTAAAGGATACGGCTAGGATCAATGGTGACGGGGTTTTTCAATTTGCGGGGTCGGCCAAACTTCCGCATGGTGTGTATTTCCTTGTATTAAATAAGACCCGCATTTTTGAAATTGTCATTGGTGATGATCAACAGTTTACCATGGAGACGGCTACGGATGATTACATCAAACACATGAAGGTAGTTGGCGATGAGGACAACAAAATATTCTTTGAGAACATGCATTTCAATATGGAGCGTAATCAGGAAGCCACCCCATTTGTCAACACATTAAAAGACAGCACAGCTTCTGCCGATGCCAATGTCGCGGCAAAAGAATCATTACAAAAGATAAATGAAAAAGTCCTCGCATATCAAAACAGCTTACTGACAAAATACCCCAAGTCAATGACTGCCCGAATGCTCAAGGCAACCAAACCCATTGAAGTACCTGATCCTCCACGAATAGCTGATGGCAGCATCGATTCCACCTTTCAATACAAGTACTACGTGGCACATTTTTTTGACAACTTTGATTTAGCTGATGATGCACTGATCAGACTTCCAAAAACCATTTATGCGGACAAGCTCAAAGAATATTTTGAAAAACTATTTGCTCCGCAACCCGATACGATAATGAATGCCATTGACCGGCTAGCGTCCAAAGTAAAATCTAATCAAGAAACCTATAAGTACTTAATTTGGAATACACTTCTTATTTATCAGAATCCAAAAATTATGGGACTTGATGAAGTCTATGTAAGAATTTATGATAAATACTTTGCTTCCGGTGAAATGGACTTTTGGGTTAGCAGCTCAATCAAAACAAGCTTGAAAGATTATGCTGATAAATTGAGACTCAGCTTAATCGGACAGCCTGCCAAGAATCTAATTATGCAAGATCAAAATCTAGTCCTACGCTCTTTATACGATATCAAGAAAAAGTATACTATCATCTTTTTCTTTGATCCAGATTGCGGTCATTGCAAAGAGGAAACTCCGAAACTGGTTAGATTCTACAACGCCAATAAAGACCGATTTGATTTAGAGGTGTATGCAGTAAGTGCCGACACTTCCATGCTGAAGATGAAAAATTATATTAAGGACATGAAAATGCCCTGGATCACCGTAAACGGGCCCCGCAGTACAGTTGGTAGTTATCAAAAACTATATGACGCCT
>DATCZR010000207.1:0-3254 GCA_036525835.1 Cyclobacteriaceae bacterium | reverse complement strand
GGCCCTGGTGTCCCCGACAGATATTTGATCGTAAAAAGTCGGACCCCAAATTGTATCCGCTTGAGGATCAATTTTAATCATCGCTGGGCGTGCAAACCCTTCTAAATTCGCCTCCGACTTAAGAAATAAAACAAGCACATTACCATCCCCGGAATCAAAATATAAATCGTTTCCTATGTGCTTATTTTCGAGCGCCTCACTTTGCCCATATTGTCCGTCAAAAGAATATCGGAAGTGAATAGGTGTAAATTGTTTATCCAAAACAGCAAAGAAGAACCATGTTTGAAATGAATAGGGACCGCTGCCATCCAGCCATTCACCTTCGATCTGCTCATAGGCCCCATGAACCAGATAATTCCCATTGGACAGGGATATCATATCACGCAGGCTTCCTCCACTGGCTTTGGCTATGCCGAAATCAAGTCTAATCGGCCATGGGCCATTGTCAAGTTGTATAGAATCACCTGGGTAAACCCTTTTTCGAATTGTATTTCCATTTATATCAATCCATTCGACAGACGGAGCTGAAATAATTTTTGATTCAACATCATTGCTAAAACCAGCTCTTGAAGTTGATCCCAGAACAACGATCTCTCCACTTGGGAGCTTTTTAAGTCGGGTCCCTGAAGATTCTAATTCACCTCCGGATACTTTGATCCAGTTGTACCCTTCATCAAGTGTTTCAAGGCAAGAGCACAATAATAATAGAGAAATAAAGCAGGGATATTTAATCATCTTCTTCATATCATCTCTTTTTAGCTTTGGTATAATTCCTTAGCAGAGAAATACTGATTACATAAGAATCCATTTTGAAATCGTCTGGTACATACGCGTAATCTTCCAATAGCACCGGATCAGACAGCCTGTGTTTGGTGTTGACCATATTATTGATTCCATAGTTGTAGGTAAATCTCAACTCTATAATGAACGATTGAATTTTCCTTTGAACACCTGCAGAAAATACCCAGCTTCCAGTAATGGCTTTCCGCTGCTCAGAAAGATTGTAATTGGATGCCTCCTTTGGAACCCCGATGAAAGGCTTCGGATACTCTGGCTCAATCGGTGAATGATCTAATTCAGCCCTGGCACTAAGAAGATACTGACCACTAAATCCTGCACCAACAATGGATTTGAATTTTCCAAATGAGTAACCATACCGAAGCTGAACCGGTAAGTTTAGCCTATGATACCTCTCTTTTGAATAGACGCTCTGATAGCCGAGAATAGTTTCACTTTGCTCAAATGCGCTGTATTCCCACAATAAAGATGAAGAAAGGAAAAACTCATTAATGATGGCAATGTCACCAGAAATTCCAAAAGAGAATCCTGACTTTTCATCATAATCATTTGGCTCAATGCTTTCAGTCGCATAACTCTGATGACGCATGATTAAGTAATCAGGCTGAAGGAAGCCAACTGAAACACCTATCGCAAATCGAGTCTGGATTTTGTATTGTTTGTATAAATTTTGAAACTCAACCAGGTCGCTTTCCCTGCCCACATACTCAGGATCGACAGTCAGAAGTTGATAGAGAGAACTGTCCGCTAATGCTGTTTTGCCTTGCAAGAGGTAAGTGTCCGTAATTAGTTTTAGCGCTTCCACCTTTTCTACCTTGGTCATCTGATTCAGGCATCCACTCAACTCAGCATGAACATCATCAAATTGACCGTTGTAATAGGCTCGTTTTGCCTCCTCTAATTTTTGGCTGCAACTTTGTGCAATGGATGGAACATTGGAACTGAGGAGGAGAATCAATATGGTTGCCCTTATCCAAGTCATTTTGTTATTCGACAAGTTTCTACATAAGTATATTGGTTACCTACAAAGCTTGCCCACTCCATGGAAGTGAGATTACGATCAACAAAACCACAAATCTGTTTCGCATATAAGTCCATGTCTCGCTCATACCATTTAATGGTTTTATTTAATTGGCCAGTAAGAATCCTGTCATTATCTGTTGTCATGCAAACTGACAGTACAAATGACTCACTGTCATCCCATTTGATTGGTTGACGATTCAAGTCATTCAAATTCCACAGAAAACTTCGCCTGTCGTACCCTCCAGAAATTAGGTATGCACCATCTGTACTAAATTTAATGTCAGCCACTTTTGCAGTATGACCAGGCAAAGTTTGAAACCTGGTGGAGTCTTTATCAAGTATAATCAGCTGTATAGTACCGCTTTCAAATCCGGCAGCAACCATATTCATGTCACTACTTAAAGCCAACACCGAAACCGGATCATTTTTTTTCTCTACCAAGACCGACAACCTTTGATTGCTGTTCAGATCATAAACAATTGCCTTTCCCTCATCGGTCCCAACGATTAACTCATTGCGGATGGGAACAAATGCCTTGCTTATTGATGGGGTGGATATGATCGTTTTTACAAATCCTTCTTCAATTGAAATGAGCCTAATTGTTAAATCGCTCCCAGATGACAAAAGATTTGAATTGTTTAGAAATTGCAGGTGCCAGATTTCACTGCTATGTGCTTCAACTTTGCGAATCATTTCGTAGGTAGTCAAATCATAAATCTGTATGTAATTGTTAGATGCTCCAATGGCCAACCATTTTCCATTCGGGCTGATGGCCATTGAATTATTAATTTGATTGGTCCGGGCAATAACGGTTGAAGAAATGGGATCAGCATTCATGTCCCATCGCAGTACCATTCCATCGCTGCCTGTGGTCAAAATGTCTGTCCCATGGTTTAGCATTTTTTTTACTGAAGCCGTATGGCCGCTCAATACATTAAACTGGTCTCCTCGATCAGAAGAGATTGATTCGTACAAAGCGGTGTAAATTTCAGACTGGAATGGATACCCTTTAAAATCCTGGTTGAAAGTGTATGCTTGAAATGCAAGCAATGCTTTTTGTGTTGGATCAGGCAATTGAGTTGCTTTGATGGCCATACTTCTGGCCAAAGACTGCATTTGAGAATTGATGGCTTCATCTCTCAGCAATGTTGCTTCTTTGGCAAACTGTTCTGCTCGCTGTCTTTGTATCTCAGCGCTGTCTTTTTGCATCAGTGCCAGTAATCGCTGCTGTTCTGCTTCAATCCTACTTGAATCAGCCGACATACGTTGCAAATCTGCAATCAAACGTTGTTGCCTGGCTATCGCTGCCTGCCTGGCAGCCTCTTCAGCATTTCGCTCAGCTAACTGTCTGGATTCAACAGCTTTGATCTCATTTTCTTCAGCAATAGTCTTCTGCGTCTGAGCGGCTACTGCATTTGCCTCGGCAATCTCCT
>DATCZR010000206.1:0-8194 GCA_036525835.1 Cyclobacteriaceae bacterium | reverse complement strand
CCCATTAGGGCTGTGTAACCAGCTATATCCGTAAACATGATGGCTGCCAGTTGTCGCTGACCAGAAATATTACTTTCATTCAGTCTTCCATCTTTTGGCTTGGCTATTTTCTGCTCCTCACTGGGAGGATAGCCAAATTCGTCAGCATATGCCTGGGAAAAATATGCTGGACTGCTAAAACCAAAACGATTCGAAACTTCAGACACGGTACCCACTTGTCGTTGAAGCAGGTCTCTCGCTTTTTGAAGTTTTCTTGTTCTGATAAATTTACTGGGAGCAATTCCTGCAAGGGCTTGCAGTTTTCTGTGTATTTGAGAGCGACTCATGCCAATCTCTCTTCCCAATTCATCCACACCGAAATCAGATGACTCTAAATTTTTGTCAACGGCTGCCTTCAAATTAGCTAAGAAGGTTTCATCCATAGACAATTCTTCACTGCCTGAAAATTGCTCTGATGATTTAGGCTTTTCCATTGGATTCTTTGTCAGTGTTGCCGCTGGAACCGTTGAAATCAATTTACTTAAAAATTTAGACATGCTTCAAAACCTCAATTTGAGGCGTTTTAAGCGACCCTAGCTACATTTTCTCCGCTGCTGATGATCAAAATTAGCAGCAGGAGCAGTAGCAGGCGAGAATTTTGGTCGCACCGATTTTAGGTTTTGTCGCAAATGCTTAAGAAATCGATCCGTTCAATGTTTTGGCTAATTTTAAGTAATGAAATCTTTCAAAACGGTAGAAGACTATATCGTCAACGCCAAACAATGGCAAGAAGAACTCAATGCGCTACGTGGCATCCTGCTTGAAACCGAACTCACTGAAGGAGTAAAATGGGGAGGCCCAATCTATACTTACAATGGTAAAAATGTTGCCGGCATCGCTGGCTTTAAGTCGTATTTTGGATTATGGTTTCATCAAGGTGCATTATTGAAAGATCCAAAGAAAAAGTTGATCAATGCGCAGGAGGGTGTGACCAAAGCCCTTCGGCAATGGCGGTTTTCTTCATTGAATGAAATTGATGAAAAAACAATTAAAGCATACGTCAAGGAAGCTATTCAAAAAGTTAAGGATGGGGTTGAGATAAAGCCCGTCAGACAAAAGAAAACGGTGGCATCAAAAGAGTTAATAACTGCCCTCAAAAAAAAATCAGGCGGCCGCTAAACAATACAAACAATTGACGCCTTTCAAACAACGAGAGTATGCCGAGTATATCAATGATGCAGCTAAGCAGGAAACTAAAGCGAGAAGGCTTGAAAAAATAATCTCAATGATCAGCAAAGGAATTGGGTTAAACGATAAGTATCGTTGATCTATTGAATCTTGAGGTTTTCCAAAATTCTCTCAACCCACAAGGTGTATTGCTTAACTGAAGGGTGTAACCCATCCGTGGCAACCAGGTCCGGATGCTCAAGTCCCTTACGAGAAATATCGGTGATGTTTATATAGGTAATGCCATAGCTCTCAGTGATTCTTTTGTTAATGGCATTAAAGTCATCTAACTCTTTGGTTATTTTTTCTTTCTTGGGCTTGCCAAAAGGAGTAAATCCGTAATCGGGAATGGACACAACAAAAACATTTTCCTCCCTACCCTTCGCAAATTGAACAGCCATCTTTAACAGCTCTTCAAACTGGATTGCATATTCATCAGCGGACTTGCCCTGGTATTGGTTATTAACTCCAATGAGTAGCGACACCAGGTCATACTGATTCTGTAATTGTGCAATCTCGATTCCATTTCTCAAATTATCAGTTCTCCAGCCAGTAACCGCAATTATTTTCGGCTTACCAACGATTATCCCTTTCTCCGTCAAAGCTTTCGCTAACTGCACAGGCCATCTGTCCTCCTCCGCTACACTCTCCCCAATGGTATATGAATCACCGAGCGCTAGAAATTGAAGGGATTCATTTTTTGATTGAGCAGTCATGGAATTTGAAATAAAAAAACTGATCGCAAAAATACAGCATATCATTCTCATAAAACTTGAAATAACATTCGTTAGTCCAAAATAGACAAATATCCAATCTGACCTGCACGACTGTCATAAAAAATCCCTCATTGAAAAGTGAGTGGGTCTACAATGAGTAGTTTTTAATAAGAATTATTAATATTTGGAATATGAAGGCGCTTGCATTTGGAGAAGTCCTGTGGGACATCATTGACGGTAGTCCACATTTGGGTGGAGCGCCACTAAATTTTGCCGGCCACATGGCACAATGTGGTGCCAAGTCCTATATCCTCTCTCGCGTGGGTAATGACAATCTTGGAAAAAGTGCCATCGCCCGAATCAAGGAGAACAAAGTTAACACAGATCTTATTCAAACAGATCCGATACATGAAACCGGGACTGTAAAAGTGACCTTATCTGACGGGCAGCCGCAGTACGAGATCAAGGAAAATGTAGCCTATGATTTTATTGAATACAATGATCAGGTTAAGTCATTTAACAAAGTAAGTTTTGATCTCTTCTATTTTGGTTCACTGGTTCAACGCAATGCCGTAAGCGCTGAAACATTATATACCATCCTTGATGGCAATGACTTTCCTGATGTGTTCTTTGATGTGAACCTCAGAAAGGACGGATTCAACAGCGCCATCTTAAGCCGGTCACTTCAGTATGCCTCTATTCTCAAATTGAATACAGCTGAACTACCTGTAATATCAAATCTGGTATTTGAAGACAATCTTTCACAGGAGGATTTCTGTAAAAGAATAACTGAGAAATTTAAAATCCGCATCATCATTATTACGGCTGCGGAGAACGGTTGTTACATTTTTACCAATCAGCACCTAAGTCACATGAGTGGCGTTAAAGTAGAGGTGGCTGATGCCGTGGGGGCTGGTGACGCTTTCAGCGCAGCTTTCATGTATCAATACACCAAAACGAAAAATGCCATGAAATCAGCAAGTGTAGCCAATCAAATTGGCGCCTATGTAGCCAGTAAAAATGGAGCACTACCCCCTTATTCAGACGAAATAAAAAAAATGTTGAAGCAGACCCGATCACTCAAATCGTAGTGACTCAATAGGATCCAGTTTCGAGGCTTTGAATGCCGGGTAGTATCCGGAGAGCAAACCTACTACCACGCAAATAATTAGTCCAACTAGCATCCACAACCAGGGAATGACAAAAGCATCAATTCCTATAGCGCTGGAAATGAGATTGCCTATACCAATACCAAATATGATCCCCGCAATTCCTCCCAAAATGCAGACTACTATCGCTTCGATAACAAATTGCTGACGAATTCTTAAAGGCGTGGCCCCAAGTGCTTTCCTTACACCTACTTCACGCGTTCGCTCCGTTACCGATACCATCATGATGTTCATCAACGCAATCGAAGCACCCAAAAGGGTAATAAACCCTACGCCAAATCCACCAATGCGAAGGGCGCTGGTGATGCTCTCCAGATTTTCTGCCAGTGTTTCACTTTTTTCAAGTTCAAATGAATTAGCATTCCCTACTCTATCTTGTCTGATCGAACGCATCAGACCGGTTGCCTCACCCATGGCCAATTCCAATTGAGAGGCATCGTTAATCCCCACCGTTAGGTTATAGTCAAGCCCCCTGCCACTTGCCAATTGATTGGCCACCAGCACTGGAACAAATACCATATTATCATAGTTACTTTCTGCGAGCTGGCCCTTTTCTTTCAATACTCCAATTACCCGAAAACGTGTTCCTTTAAAACTAATTTCGGAGTTTACCACCTCTTCATTGTCTTCGTATACTGACGTGACAACCTTGGAGCCCACTACTGCCACCTTGCTACCATACTGAATTTCCAAAGAAGAAAAGTTCCTGCCCTTTTCGATATTTAATCCTTTGATCGCCATATATTCTTCATTGGTTCCCATTATACTCACATTCGGGTTTGTCTTCTTTGAACCATGTTTAACCTCTGCAATAGAAGTCAGCTGTGCAGACAAACTTACAGACGAGGGCACATCATATCGCTCGATGAATTTCTCCATGTCTTGCAGGTATACGGGCCGAGTTACCTCCTCCTTGACTCCCTGCTGATTTCTATTTCTATTTCTTTTGGAATAAATGTCAAATGTGTTTACACCTAGCGATGAGAGACTTTCAGATACCGAGTACTCAATACCGTCAATTGCGGTAAGTATGCCCACCAAAGAAGTAATACCAATGGCCACAATTAAAGCGGTAAGAACCGAACGTAAGAGATTAGCTTGCACTGATCTTAAACCTTCCTTAAAATTTTCCAGTAGATTCATTCCAAAAGTGAATAGATTTTAAATCAAAAGTATGAATTGGTCGTTGTTCTATAAGACTTTTAAAGGCCTAAATTGTTACATTCGTAGTTGCTGAGTGAAATAACGATGAGATTACTGATTTTGTTCTTCTTTTTAGTCATAAGCCGGGTGGCTTGCGCCAATTACGTGTTCATACCCATGGACACGAAGCAGGTAAACCATTTGAAGGCGTATGGAATCGCCTATTGGATCCTGAAAAATGATATTGAAGTGGACTGGCTGCTGAATTACCGAGGTGGAAGTTTTATGTGCAAATATTTACCCGCCATTCAAAATGAACTGGTGGTAAGGGGCGTCAGTTTTGAGATCATTTCTGATGCACAAGCCAATAGCATCATTACAGAAATAGCGAGCCCAGCGGTTAATTATGACCTCATGAAATTGGAGAAGTATCCGAAGATTGCGGTGTATTCCCCTAAGTCCAAACAACCCTGGGACGATGCCGTCACCCTGGTATTAACTTACGCTGAAATTCCCTACGATATTATTTTTGACAATGAGGTAATAAAGGGTGAGCTGCCAAAATACGATTGGCTCCATTTACATCATGAAGATTTTACAGGGCAGTATGGTAAATTTTATGGAAGTTATGCCAATATGCCCTGGTATATTGAAGCGCAAAAGGAAGCAGAAGAGTTGGCACGGGAAAATGGATTTCACAAAGTATCTCAACTTAAACTCGCAGTTGCCAAAACCATTAAAGAGTTTGTGGCAGGCGGAGGATTTCTTTTTGCCATGTGTTCAGCCACCGATTCGTTTGACATAGCCCTGGCTGCAGAGGGGGTTGATATTTGTGAACGCATGTATGATGGCGATCCTGCCGATCCGCGAGCACAGGAGAAATTGGATTACGAAAAGACATTTGCCTTCACCAATTTTCGATTGTCCCGAGATCCGTATCAATATGAGTTTTCAGACATAGACAACAATGCTCCTGAGCGCGGCTTGCGCCAGGACAATGACTATTTTAATCTATTTGAGTTTTCTGCCAAGTGGGATCCCATACCTACCATGCTTACGCAAAATCACACACGGGTAATCAAGGGATTTTACGGTCAGACTACCGGCTTTAAAAATCAACTGGTGAAACCTGATGTCTTGATTATGGGTGAGAACAGAGAAATCAAAGAAGTCAAATACCTTCATGGGGTGCTTGGAAAAGGATTTTACACTTTTTATGGAGGACATGATCCCGAAGATTATCAACATACCGTTGGTGAAGACCCTACGGATTTGAATTTGCATCCCAATTCAGCAGGATATAGACTTATTTTGAATAATATTCTTTTTCCCGCTGCTAAAAAGAAAAAGCAAAAGACATAGCCCTTGCCTAGTGCATCCTATCTCCACGCACATCCAAATTTTTAACGATCTCTGCCTCGTCAGTCAATAGTTCTTTCCAACGATTTTCGACCCAGGCCTCTTCTTTGTATTGCTTTGCCAAGGCAATAAATGTTTTATAGTGACCGGCTTCAGAAACCATCAATTCATAATAGAAATTACTCAGCTCTTTATCATTAATCTCTTTCCACAGCAATCGAAATCGCTCACAACTTCTCGCTTCAATTAGGGCATTCATCAATAACTTCTCTACCAACTGGTCCTTTCGGCTACCACCTTTTCTGATAACTCTGGTAAGCTGTTCTACGTATTCATCTTTTCGAGGCATCCCAAATGCCATTTTCCTTTTCTTGAGCTCATCCATCACACGCTCAAAGTGCCCCCACTCTTCAGCCACGATGGGTGTCAACGTTTCCACTACCAACTCCATTTCTGGATATTGAATGATCAATGAAATACATGAGCTGGCCGCCTTTTGCTCACAGTAGGCATGGTCAATTAATATATCCTGAATATTTTTTTCAGCAATATTTACCCACCTTGGATCTGTAGGTAATACTAATCCGAGTACATGCTTTTCCATGATCAATCAAAGAGTAAAAGTTCGAATCCAAAATCCAGAATATTTCGCTGCCCGGGATAGACCGGTGTGGGTAGGTATCCTGATTTCGTAAACGCTTGCACGATATTATTGTACTTGATAAAAAATCTACCTCGTTTCATCCTACCATTGAAGAAAATATCAGTTAAAGGAAAAGAGGGCGTAGACACATCTTCTTGCGTGTAGAACTGCTGAATGGCCGGGTCATAAGCCAAATCAAAGTAACTTGACTTCCAATGGAAATCCACACCAATTTGAACATCCAAATGATTATTAAAAAGGCTATTCTCAAAAGTCAACTGTGTATTGACAAATAGCTCGGGTACTCTTATTGCCTCATCATCATTGGCAAGCAAGCTTGAATAGATTACCTGAGGTTTGAGATGCATGCTTCTGAAAAAGCGTATATCCATTTGCAACTCCGGAGAAAATAGCTTTTGTTTTCCAGATGACTGGAAAGGCAAGACGGACCTTGTTGATGCGTTTGTTGTATCTTTCTTGAAGAATATGTAATCCCTATAAGTGGTAAAGGTGAATCCCGGAGAAATGAATAGTCTGCCAAACCAAAACTTACCAAATGCTTCGATCTGAGTCGAGCCTATGTTCTTGAAATCATTGTTCCAGACAGCAAAATTTCCTCGGTACGAATTGTGAATGAATGAAGGTCTGGATTGAAGCTGAACGGCTTTTGCATCAAGCCACTTTGACTTCAAAGTCACCTCAGCCCCATAGTTACCTCCATCGAGATACTCAAGCCAGGCAGTCAGGTGGGTTAATGAGTCATGCTCGTAGGAAAGTCTTCCTCCAATATAGTACTCAACATCCTTTAAGGGGATACTCAATGTATCTTCGGTAAGGTATTTATAACTAAAATGATAGGAACGCGTTTTCACATACCCATTGTAAAAAGCTCTTCCTATTTTTCCCTTGATGCCTAACTCGTTGGTAAAAAACGAAAACCGTGTGCTGTCGGTGGTTCGCACCGTATCCTTTTCCGTTGGATCCAAGAGCGTAGGGGAGGTCCTATAATCATAAAAAGAAATCGGATCCAAACCAAGATCTTCCTTGTAGGTATTTACCTTTTTACCTAAATCTAATTTGTGATAAAGTTGCAGTGCTTTTCCTACCTTATATTCATTGAATACATGAACTTGATTTTGAAGCTGAATACTATTTGCATTATTCAATTTAGGACTGGTATTATCATCAAATAAAGACCGGTAAGTAGAATCAGTAGCTGTTTCCACAATTTCAATTCCGCCAAGCTCAAGTGAGTTGTGCCTGATCCTGCGGTAATTGATTAAAAAGTGGTACTTGTCATTCTTACTTTTGTATGCCGAATACGCATCATAATAATGACTTATCGTTTGCCGTGGTTGGCCCTTCCCTAGTCGCTGTACTTGCCTGTCCACCAGTAGCGGCCGATAGTTAAATCCAAAATTCCACTGTGGATTGATATTGCGGCTAAATTCAATGCGAGTCATGGCTCGTCCATCACCTCCCCAAATTATTTTCATTCGGGTGTAGGGTGATTTGGTGTCAAAATAGTTGGGCTCTTCGGTGTCAAAATAGGGGTCAAAGGCATTAAAACCAGTAGACACTCCTATGCTGCCCGAAAGGCTAGGGAAAATGGGGTACAAGGCGCTTCCTACATTACCCAGATCTTTGTATTCGTTATTGAATCGCTGGAGGTAGGTCCATCTATGATAATTGATAATGGAAGTGTCAATTGGCTGGTAATTGTTTCTGTTGTAGAAGAGATCCTCCTCTGTAATCCACTTTGAAGTGTTAGGTCCGTAGGTGTTTCGGGTAGAATCATCCACTACCTTAGAACCGCCTCGTTGCGCCAGCCCATTGCTAACAACAAAAATCAGGGAAATGATGAATAATGGTGATCTTGTAGGCACAGGCAAAGATAAACTACTCATTCGCTGATTTCGACTCCTCATTTGCATTTTCGATTGCACTCCGTACCAGAT
>DATCZR010000205.1:0-16939 GCA_036525835.1 Cyclobacteriaceae bacterium | reverse complement strand
CATCTCCTTGGAAGAGGCTTGGGACTTTTTTTCCTCACCGAGTAACCTGAGCAAGATCACGCCTGATGAAATGGGGTTTGAAATCCAATATATCTCTGGAGGAAATAAAACCTATGCAGGGCAAATTATTCAATATAAAGTCAAAATATTGGGTGGCATAAAGGTGAACTGGGTAACTGAAATAACCCACGTATATGAACCCACCTATTTTGTAGACGAACAGCGTTTTGGTCCTTATGCTTTGTGGCACCATCAGCATCATTTTAAAAAAGTGGGCAATGGCGTAGAAATGATTGATGAGGTTAATTATGCCATCCCATTAGGCATATTGGGAAGGTTGGCCAATTGGCTTTTTGTGGGTAGACAGGTAAGTGCTATTTTTGATCATCGATACCAAGTGCTTGAAGCGTACTTTGCAAAGGAAAAAGAGGAAAAAGAAAGAGTGGAGTTGAAATTAATTTGATATGACTTGGAGTTTAATTTTGATTTGCGCGGGCATTACAGTAGGCACATTTCTTTTTTGGGAATTTGTAGCTTGGTTTACCCATAAATACATTATGCACGGCGTGCTATGGGTATGGCATAAGTCCCACCACTCAGTGCATGATCATGCTTTGGAAAAAAATGATTGGTTTGCGGTTGTCTTTAGCTTGCCCTCAATCGGACTATTTTACTACGCAAGTATAGTTTCTTATAATCCATACTTGCTAGCTGTAGGCTTAGGTATTTTCTGCTACGGATTATTCTACATTTTATTTCATGATTTCGTTGTTCATCAACGAATCAAATGGAGACCTAAAAGGAAAAGTAAATATTTGCAAAGAATGATTAATGCACACTATGTGCATCATAGTAAGCACAGTAAAGAGGATTGTGAAGCTTTTGGTTTTTTATATGCCCCAAAAAAGTACGAGCCCAAGAAAGAATTTAGGCTGCGCACTGATCGGCAGGAAACTCAGTAAATTATATTGAATTCCAAATACCTCTATCTCATCATTGATTTGGCAGCTATTTCGTTGCCATTCGCCTTTAGCTTTCACCCGAAAGCCAATTTTTCAAAAAAATGGAAATATTTATTTCCAGGCATAATCATACCAGGCATTATTTTTCTTGTCTGGGACGAATGGTTTACCCGCATGGGCGTATGGGGATTTAATCCTGTATACCTGTCCGGCATCTACCTATTTAATCTGCCCCTTGAAGAAGTTCT
The DNA here is from genome assembly GCA_036525835.1 of Cyclobacteriaceae bacterium. Lineage (GTDB taxonomy): Bacteria > Bacteroidota > Bacteroidia > Cytophagales > Cyclobacteriaceae > ELB16-189. The sequence continues at coordinate 15,729 of DATCZR010000205.1, read as the reverse complement.
ATTTTTCATTTGCATTCCTTATGCATGTGTTTTTACCTATGAAGCCGTTGGTTATTTTTTAAAAAAAGATTATCTCAAAAAGGTTGTCAACACCATCAATGTCTTCTTAATAGTTGTTCTTGCCATCCTAGCACTAATCAACTACAACAGGTGGTACACGTTCGTCACATTTGCTTCCCTCTCCCTATTTCTACTTTACCTTCACTCTAAGATTAAGCCAGGATATATGGGCCAATTTTACCTGGCCTATTTATTCATTCTTATCCCTTTCTTTTTGGTGAACGGTATACTGACTGGTACCGGGATTGAAAGTGAGGTCGTTTGGTATAACAATGCGGAGAACCTGGGCATACGCATGGCTACCATACCAATCGAAGATGCTTTTTATGGAATGCTGCTCATTCTCATGAACGTAACCATTTTCGAGTTCATGCAAAAAAAGAAAGAGTAGAATACATTTCTAATTCATTCCAGCTCTTTTATATTCAAGTCCACTTTTAAGTCTATTAAAAGATGATTGAACTTCTGTCAACCTTCCCTTAAGCAAGGCAAAAACTTCCATTTGTTGATCTGTAGGTGGAAAATCCGCACTAGCAGTCTGGCCTTCTTTTGCTATGGCAAGCAGCCGTTCTAAAATTTTGGCTGGATTCCTAAATACATCTTGCCTTGCCCCTGTTAGGTGAACATCAAATAATTTAGATTCCAAGCCATAAATCTTTTGTTCCATAGGTAATGCTGTTTTTGCCGCTTTAGGATCTTTAGCTTTTTTCAAAAGTTCAGCCCTGGCTCGTTCCATTTCATCAATCAACGCTAAGCAAGCATTGACCTCACTATAAATTTGCATTCCAAATTCATATTGCCGCTGAATGTCATTGAGAGAACCTTTTGTGTTTGGATCTTTATTGACCAACAGTGTTTGCCTCAGTTCTTTTCCTTTGGTTTTCAACACAACTGTGTACTGGCCTGGAGGAACTAGAGTAGGTATCATACCTGGTCCTATGTCCAAGTCATAAATAAATATGTTTCGAGTTCCTTTTTCATCCAGTTGAACCCATTCCATTCCTTTTGGCTTTGTCCTGAGTTTAGGGAATTGGTATTGATCATGACGTAAGTTCCACCAGGTTCTATTGATCCCTGCTTCTCCATTACTGCGGATGGTCTGTATCACACTACCTTTCTGATTGAGTATTAAAATACTTACGCTATCACTATCCTTTAAATAGTAATTAATCGGCACTCCATAAGGTGGGTTTTTTCCATCACTTATACTGCCTTTTGATTTTATTCCGTCAATATTTTGAAATCGATATGCGATGCCCGGAGAGAATAAATGAAAGTCCGAATTCTGAATAGCCGTACTAAATTCTTGGATTGGCGTGATGTCATCTAAAATAAATATTCCCCTGCCATAGGTACCAATGACAAGATCATTGAACTGTTCCTGAATGGCTATCCCAAATACGGGAGCTGGTGGCAACCCATGCCTGAATCTAATCCAATTATCCCCATCATCAGGGGAAAAGTACAATGCGTTGTCAGTTCCCATCCAAAGCAGCCCTCTCTTCTCTGGATCTTCCTTGATTTGGTGTACAAAATTGGAGTTGGATGGCGGGAGATTAACATTAAGCCGTTTCCATGTCCTGCCAAGGTCGGTAGTTTTATAAACATAAGAGCCAAAATCTCCCACCTGATGTGCATCCACTGCCACATAGCAGGTACGAGCATCAAAATGCGAAGGATCGATACTTCGTATGGTCCCCCACTTGGGAAGGTCGGGCATAAAATCGGAGGCTTTAAACCAGGTACGGCCTCCATCCTGTGTCACATGCACGAGTCCATCATTGCTTCCCGTCCATAAGATTCCTTGTTGAAGAGGAGATTCTGCCATTGAAAACAAAGCGCTACCGTCAAATGTCATGAGGTTGTCACCTGCCATCCCTCCTGAACTTAGCTGATGGCTTTTGTCATTGGTCGTCAAGTCCAAGCTGATCACCCGCCAACTTTGGCCCGCATTAGTGGTCTCATGAACAAACTGACTTCCAGCCCATACCTTTCCTCTTTCATGTTTGGAAAGCACAACCGGAAAATTCCAATGCCACCGATACTTCAAATCTGCAGGCGCATAGCCGTAACCTGCTTCAGGCCAGGCACGCACATCGCGCATCTGCTTGGTGGTGAGATCAAAAACATCTAGTCCGCCATCGTAGCACTGCGACCAAACTGTATTATTGTCAAATGGATCTACCTTAGCGTCTCCACTTTCACAACCACCCACACCGTGCCAAGCGCCTAGTGGGATATTCCGACCACCTAGGTATCTACTTGGTCCTCGGTACGACCAGGCATCTTGTCTATTTCCATAAACGTAATAGGGTATTCTATTATCTACCGAAATGTTATACATCTGTGCAATGGGGAGGTTAACATTTTCCCAACTCTTACCATAGTTGAATGACATGTTCAAACAACCATCATGGGCCACCATGATTCGATTGGCGTCAGCTGGATCAAACCACATATCATGATTGTCACCACCTGCATCCCACGGACCTAATTCATTGGACCACGATTTACCTCCGTCTTTTGACATTTTCATGGAGACATTGATAGTATATACTCTGTTTTCATCTTGCGTAGATACTCTCACACGAGTATAGTAGGCAGCCCGTTGTGCCATAGAGTGGTCCTGCTGCATAAGCTTCCAGGTTTCACCGGCATTATCAGATCGATACAATCGAGGTTCCTTGTCCTCCACCAAAGCATAAACTATTTTCGGATTGCTATATGCAACATCAACAGAAGTTTTTCCCACTGGATGTTCAGGCCCACTTCCCAATCCATTTCTAAGTGGCTGCCATGACTTGCCCCCATCTTTTGATTTATAAATACCACTGCCTGGTCCTCCACTGTTCAAGTTCCAGGTTTTGATTTCTGCCTGCCACATAGCTGCATATATCACGTCAGGGTTCTTTGAGTCGATAGCCATATCTGAAACACCCGTATATTCATTAATAAATAGGATTCTGTTCCACGTTTTACCTCCATCCACTGTCTTGTATACGCCTTTCTCTTGCTCAGGTCCATGAGTGTGTCCTAGTACTCCTACGTAAACAACATTGGTGTCGGTAGGATGAACAATGATCCGACTAATCCTAAAGCTACTTTTTAAACCCATGTGTTTCCATGTCTTGCCTGCATCGGAAGATTTGTATATGCCATTCCCAACTGCATGAGCAGGCCGAATGATAAATGTCTCTCCGGTTCCAGCCCACACCTGTTGGTGACTGGCTGGAGCAATAGCCAATGCGCCAATTGACGAATCATCCATATCATCAAAAACAGGTTTCCAGTTGTAGCCTCGATCTTCAGTTTTCCAAATCCCACCAGATGCCGCGCCTAGATAAGACACATCTGGATTACCGGGCTCCCCAACCACAGCAATAGCCCTATTCCCATCGGGACCAATGAACCGAAATTTTAATTGAGAGAAGACTTCAGGATCAAATTGTTGGGCTAACAAAATGTTACTGCCAAGCAAGAATAAAAAGCATATGTATTGTTTCATTATAACCAATTTAAGGTCAAAACCACCATTGTGCTATGTAATTTACAATTCCTAACAATTATGTATCAGAAACACATTAAAAAATTGCTATTTAAGATAATCGCCAAATAAAAAAGGCCAGTTCCAAATTGAACCGGCCTTTAAATGGCTTGCAACTAAACCTAGTGTGAGGTTGGGTTATTCATATCTCAGCGAATTAACCGGATTAGAAAGTGATGCTTTAATAGACTGAAAACTAACAGTAAGCCAAGCAATTACAAACGAGGCAACGCCACTTAACAGAACTATAAACGGATTTATGTCAATTCTATAAGCAAACCCCTGCAACCAGGAATTGGATACATACCAGGCAACGGCCGCCGCAGGAATAAAAGCAATTATAACCAAGGTTGTAAATTCCTTCGTTAGTAAAATAGTCAGACTCAACGAACTTGCTCCCATCGCTTTTCTTATTCCTATTTCTTTGGTGCGCTGCTCGGAAGTGAATGCTGAAAGGGCAAATAATCCAAGACACGCCACAAATATGGCTAGTCCAGCAAATACGCTGAACACTTCGCCCATCCTTTGCTCTGCCCTGAAAAGTTTGTCAAAACTTTGATCCATAAATTCAAAATCCAACGGTTCATTATTGGAGTATTGCTTCCATAGTCCCTCCAATTTTTTGACTACATCGGCAGAATTTCCACTGTATCGAATCATTAAGTTTCTGGAATTATTAGTGAGCATTATCGCCAATGGCCTTACATCCGTCTTAAAAGATTCAAAATTGAAATTTTTTATTACTCCAATAACCTTGTGTTTCTTCATCCCCTCCCCCCCTTCATTGTAAAGTACTTCCGCATTTTCCAAATCCGGAAAATTAAATTCCCGAATGGCTGCTTCGTTCAATATGATAGCTGTCGAATCACTGGGGAAGTCTTTTGAAAAATAGCGACCGCTGGCCATCTCGAATTTCATCACATCCATATGATCATAATCAGCATAGTACAATCCCATAATGTGATCTTGCTCTGAACCTGCTTCTTTGAAAACAGTAGTATTGTTTACCCCAGGAAAATTATTATTGGTATAGCTTGTCTTCTCAATGCCAGTTTGCTCCATCAATGCATTTCTAAATGCCTCTGAATTAGTTCCAAGTCGACCGGTGTTTTGAACAACAATCACATTATTTTTATCAATTCCAATATTCTTCTCCTGCATAAAAGATATCTGCTGGTAAACAACGGATGTGAAGATGATTAAGAAGATGGACAACGCAAACTGAAAAACTACCAACACACTACGAACACCTTTACTTTTCATCCCTGCCCTTACTTTCCCTTTCAGCACTTCAACTGCATTAAATGAGGTCAAATAAAAGGCTGGATAACTTCCTGCCAGCAATCCAACAAATAAGATCATTCCAATAAAACCAAGTATGAACAGCGGGCTGTTATATGAACTGATGTTAAGATCTTTTCCAGATAATAAGTTAAAGTAGGGCAACAAAAAGTAACTTGCTGCAATGGACAATATCACAGCCACCAAACTATAGATAATTGATTCTGATAGAAATTGATTAATTAATTGGCCACGTAACGATCCCAATGTTTTTCTAAGGCCGACTTCTTTTGCTCTTCCGGCCGATCTGGCAGTTGACATGTTCATGAAGTTGATGCATCCAATCACCAAAATAAATATACCGATGCCAGCAAAAAAGTATACATAGGTTATATTGCCAGCGGCCTCAAGACCGTCAACAGCAGCGGAGCGCAAATGGATATCAGCAAGCTTAGTTGAGAAATATCCAAATTCACCACCACTTTCGCGCATCTGTTTAAGTGTTGCTCCCATAAAACGTTCCAACTCAGGACCTATGTACTTAACGACCAGGTCTTCAAACTTGGCATTGACCTGATCCACTGATGCATTTTCCCTGAGTGTATAATAGGTAAATATGAAATTATTAAGCCATATTTCTCTATTAAGATCCTCTGAACCATGCGCTGGAACCAATGCATTGTAGATAAAGTGTGAATTGGAAGGAGCGTTTTCAATAATTCCGGTAACCTTGTATGTCTTGTTCTCTGAACCGATTATCATCAACTCACCTAAAGCCGGCTTGTCACCAAAATACTTTTTAGCGGTTTCAGTGGTGAGTATAAGAGATTGAGTATCCTTTAATGCGGTATTGGCATCTCCCTCAAGAAGTTTGAAACTGAAGAAATCAAAGAAATTAGAATCAACAAAAAACACCTTATCCTGCGCAAAGGATAAATCTCCATACTTAAAAGCAGGCTGACCAAAATAAGGAGCAATTCTGGTGGATGACTCAATCTCGGGGATTTCGCTCACAAGTGCCTTGGACATTGGAGGGCACGTACTGGCAGTGCGTATATCCTGATCGCCTATTTTACCATGCAGACCAACCTGATATATGCGATCTGCATTTTCGTGGAATTGATCGAAACTCAATTCATCAATTACATAGAGTGAAATCAACAAGCAGGCACTAAGGCCAATTGTCATTCCCAAAATATTGATTGCCGAAAAGAACTTATACTTCAATATGTTCCTGATGGCTACTTTAATATAATTATTGATCATTGTTGTGTTTTATTATAGTTGGTAGCTAGATCTAACACGCTAAACATTACCAGAATGTTTCAGACGATAGTATATAATTTATTCATCACGCAATACATAAGCAGGGTTTAATCTTACAGTCTTGAACACTTTATACCCGATCGACAACACTGACGTAATAAAAAGAACTAATGCTGAAATAATCATAGTGGCAATGGTTGCATTTTGATAGTAGTCCCAAATGCTGTCCATAAGCATACCCGACAACCAGGAACCGGCCACTAAACCTAATACCGATGCGATTGTCAGGATTATCACGAACTCTTTGTTGATAACCTTGGTGATATTAGAAAGGGTTGCTCCCAGTGCTTTCCGAACACCAATTTCTTTCATCTTCTTAATGATATTCAATGAAACCAACGTGAATAATCCAGTAGCCGATAATGCAAGAGCCACGATGCCCAGGAACACAAACATCTTAACAATATTATTATTGACAGTATTTGCTCCCACCATGGAATCATTCATGAAACGAACATTAGCAACACGTTCTGGAAAAAGAGATTTATAAATTGATTCCATATCCGCCTTCAAACTTTGCATTTTATCGATTGGAGCACTTGCTATGATGTGCATCATATGTGAATCTTGATAACGAAACATCACTGGCTCCATTTCCCTCCATACTCCTCGGTTATAAACATCCTGTACAACGCCAATAACGTAATATTTGACTGTATCGCTCCATATAATTTCTTTTCCAATAGGCTGATCCCAACCAAACCGCTGCGCTAAATTTTTTGTGATGATTACGGACTCATTTTTGTCAGTCTCTGAGTCCTTGACAAAATCTCTTCCCTCAAGCAATTCTAAACCAACAGTTTTCACATAATTCTCACCCACATCCATAATGTCTGTTTCGATCTCTTTGTCGGCATGTTTGATGGGATCACTAAAAACATTGGAATTAAAATGATGCTGCGATCCCGAAATAGATATGACATCAGGATTTTGCGCAAGACGATTTCTAAAGGTCTCATATTCGGCAGGGCTGTTAACGTAAGTAAACACCACGTCTTCTCTATTAAAACCTAAGTCAAGATCGCGTTGATATTTGGCATTGTCTACAAATGCGAAACTACAAACAATAGCAATTAGAGAAATGGCAAACTGAAGGGTCAGCAAAACCCTCGTAAACAAATTGGTGCCACCAAACTTAAGCTTACCCTTAAGAATATAAGTAGGCTGAAAATGACTGATGTAGAATGCCGGATAGCCTCCTGCAAGAAGTCCTGTAAACAGCAGGGTAACAATCATAAAGATCAAGAATTGAGGATTCCCGAAATAATTGGTTGTGAGTTTCATTTCAGGCCAAAGTTCATTGAAGGCAGGAATTAAGAGCAGATCAGCTAATAGCATTCCAATCAAAAGAGATACGAGACATATACCAATAGTTTCGCCCAAAAACTGAGCTATCAAATCATTACGGGTACTTCCCATAACCTTGCGAATGCCTATTTCCTTAAGCCTTCCCGATGAAATGGCTATGGCAGTATTTGTGAGGTTGAAACATGCAATTAACAAAACCAGAATCCCCATCATTCCCACACCAACAATGGCTGCTATTGGCGAGCCTGAATTCGTCCACGTACCATTAACCTCATTGTAGCTATCGCGAACAGCCATACCAACAAATGGCTCAATTTCATATTCTTTAATAATAAAGTCCTCTCGGATTTTATTATTGTTTTCAACGTATGGTAGCAGCCCCTTAGCTACCACCTCGACCCTGGATGGATCATTGATGGTTATAAAGAGTGTTGACCTATAACGCCAACTGTTCTCAGTGTAATCTTCCGCAGGGTCAGTCTTAAATTGGTTATAAAAATTGGTGTAAGCATTGGCGTAATTAAAACTTGAATTGGTAGGAGGTTTTTTAAAAATACCAGCCACCACAAAATCTTTTACCTTACCGCTGTCAAATAATTGAGTAATGGGTTTACCAAGTGCTGACTCTGATCCAAAATACTTTATCGCAAGTTCGTCACTGATGTAAATATTTCCCTTATCATCAAACTCATCAGCATTACCTTCAATAAATTCAAAAGTAAACACATCAAAAAATGCCGGATCAACATAAGTCAAGTTTCCAAAGAACACTTCTTCCTTTATCCTAAAATCCCCATTTCCTGGGGAGAATCTAATAACCTGGGCTATGTCACCTTTGATTTGCATCGCCACGTTACCTAATGCTATTGGCACATAGCCAAACTTTGTTTCCCGATTTTGAAATGTCCTAATAGAGTTGACCCTGTAAACCTTAGATGCATTTACATGGTAACTATCAAAACGATCATTAAAATCATAGTTATAATAAGCCACAATGCAGCAGGCAATCGAGATCGCCATACCGATTATATTTATCGATATGAATAATTTATTCTTTAATAAACTCCGAAGGGTGATCAGAAAGTAGTTCTTTAACATAACGGACTTAGTTTATTCATAGACAAGCGGCAGCTTATAATGGTTGCATAATTAGTACCATGCAATACATAGTATATAGCCTTAAAATAAGGCCTGAAGAAAATTCCTAGGCCTTATTCCTAAACCTAAACCTAAAATACTAAGAGAACGAATCAGGATGATCAAATCCCAAACTCTTTAATCAATCGTTGTTACCAACGATAACCCACTATACGTGGAAACGCTCTTTAATGTTTTCAGTTACCACTTTGCCATCAAACAAATTGACGATGCGGTGCGCATAATTGGCATCATAAGGAGAGTGTGTCACCATTACAATGGTTGTGCCTTCCTCATTTAACTGAGATAATAATTTCATCACTTCTTCACCATTAGCAGAGTCCAGGTTTCCTGTAGGCTCATCGGCTAGTATTACTTTAGGTTTCGCTACAATGGCACGCGATATGGCCACTCTTTGTTGCTGTCCACCAGATAATTGCTGCGGGAAGTGATTTCTGCGGTGCATAATATTCATACGCTCCAATACCTCTTCAACCTTAGTCTTACGTTCAGCTGATGGAACTTTCAAATAAAGCAAAGGAAGTTCTACATTTTCAAATACGGTTAGCTCATCAATTAAGTTAAAGCTCTGAAACACAAATCCAATCGATCCCTTTCTTAATTGCGCGCGCTGACGCTCTGAGTAGTTCGCTACTTCATGTTCACCAAAATGATACTCTCCGCTCGTTGGGTTATCCAATAATCCGAGGATATTCAACAACGTAGATTTACCGCAACCTGAAGGTCCCATAATGGCTACGAATTCACCTTCCTTAATCTCAAGGTTGATGTTGTTAAGCGCTGTTGTTTCTACTTCTTCTGTAGAATAAACTTTTTCAAGATTTTTAAGTTTGATCATAGTCTTGATTATTTACAATTAGAATTTATTAGTTTGATTTATGTTCTTTTATCATACTGCTGGTTTTAAAAAAGTTACCAGTAGGTTATTTTTTTGTTATTAGACGCTATTAATCTTAAATAGTTGCACTAATCCAATATTAATACCTCGTTATTTCCAAAGTTCTCATAGGATGAAGTGATCACTTTGTCGCCAGGTTTCAGTCCTTCCAGCACTTCAAAATGCTCCGTATTTTTCCTGCCCAGTTTAATATCTCTTCTTATCGCACGGCCCCCACCCTCTTCAACTACAAAAACCCAATTTCCTCCAGTATCTTTATAAAAACCACCAACAGGTAGCAATAACTCCTCTGAGGATTGTCCTAATTCTATTCTTAAACGCAGCGACTGTCCTCTTCTAATTCCTTCCGGAGTCTCTCCATCAAAATCCATATCTACCTCAAATCGGCCATTGGTTATGGTTGGATAGATATAGGTGATAATCAAAGAATAGTCCTTTCCTGCAAAACTTGTTGTGGCATGTAATCCGGTAGATATACGAGGCAGATACAATTCGTCAATCGGCACGCGCACCTTGTAACTTCCAATGATATCAACCTGACCAAGGCGCTGACCTTGAGTAACTGCCTGACCAACTTCCCAATGAGGAGTTGATAATTGACCATTAATTGGTGCTTTTATTTTTAAATTATCCAGAATCTTTCCAACCCCTTCCAAATTCTGTCTCATTCGAGCCTCTGACGCATCTATGTCACGAAGCTGATTGATTCGATTTAAGGAATCCTTTTTATAAACTTCATAAGTAATCCTCCTCCGTTCTAGATTGTACTTATAGTCGGCCTCAGTTCTTTCAAACTCTTGCATAGAAATGAGCTTCTTCTCAAAAAGCACTTTTTGCCTTTCATATTGTGGCCCAAGTATAGCTAGCTGATTGTCAATCTGAGCAAGCGCATTACGTTGCTCAAGATCATTTCTGGTTAAGCCTAATCGAGTATCTCTCGAGCGGTTAATACTTTCCACTTGCTGAGCCTCTTGTTGAAGCACAGACAATTCCCGGCTAAGATTGGTTAATTCTAGAATTAAGTCTCCCTCCTTAACCAAGGCACCACTCTCTTTCACAATTCGTTTGATATTACCCCCTTCTATCGCATCGAGATAAACCGTACGGCTAGGTTCTACCGTACCCGTTTGAGGAATAAACTCTTGAAATACACCCCGGTTAACTGTGGAAATAGAGATTTTATCTTTTTCAACTTTTAATTTTGAGCGTCTGTCAGCAAAAATAAACTGATAGGATACGAAAAAGACTAATAACGCAATTCCCCCATAAGTTGAAATTCGCTTAAGTGTCCAGGTTTTCTTTTTAATTTTCTTGTCCATGAAAAAGGCATCGTATTTTAAATCTGAGCAGCTAATTGCCAACAAACGTGCCAACGACAAAAAAGCACAATTGTGGGTTCAAACAAGGCCATTTCATCCAATTTCACGTTCACAACTGAACGAACCTGTTCGCTTTCGGACAAATTTTGTTTAATTTTATTGCAATAAGCGGCTTAAACCAAAGAATATAGCTGGATTCACATTTCGGTATCAATATTGCCCGCCAAGAAGGCAGATTGGTCCACTTTCGGACATTAACATTCGGTATTGGACAAGTGAAAATCGAAAATTGATTCAATGAGCTACTAATATGACTGAATCGAAAACAGGTAAAATCTTAATTGTTGACGACAACGAAGACTTGCTCAAGGCGGCAAAAATGCACTTGAAGCGGCACTTTGCACAAGTGGATATTGAGAAAAATCCAGAGGCCATTCCCAATTTGATGGGAAATGAAAGCTACGATGTCATTCTGCTGGACATGAATTACACCAAAGATGTAAGCAGCGGAAGTGAAGGATATTATTGGTTAGAAAAAATTCTTGAAATTGATCCTTCCTCTGTAGTCGTATTGATAACTGCCTATGGTGATGTGCAAATGGCCGTGAGAGCCATCAAAGCAGGTGCAACAGATTTTGTATTAAAGCCATGGGAAAATGAAAAATTGCTAGCTACGATATACTCATCTTTAAGACTTCGGGAATCGCGCAATGAAATCGAATCATTAAGAATCAAGAACAAAGAGATCAATCAAGCATTAAATGAAAAGTTCAGCGATATCATCGGACAAAGTCAACCGATGCAACGGATCTTCCAAACCATTGAACGGGTTGCCCATACTGATGCCAATGTATTGATCCTCGGTGAGAATGGAACGGGTAAAGAATTGATAGCTCGGGCCATTCATAGAAATTCATCCAGGAAACACGAGTCTTTTGTAAGTGTAGATCTTGGATCCATTACAGAGACATTATTTGAAAGTGAACTTTTTGGGCACAAGAAAGGAGCCTTTACAGATGCCAAGGAAGACCGGGCAGGAAGATTTGAATTGGCCAATAAGGGTACGCTATTTCTTGACGAAATTGGTAACTTATCAATGCCTTTACAGGCTAAACTATTAGCAGTACTTCAGAATAGGAAGGTAAGTCGAGTTGGCGCCAACAAAGAAACTCCAGTTGACATCAGGCTAATTTGCGCCACTAATATGCCCTTATACGAAATGGTGAAGGAGAATCGATTTCGGCAAGACCTGTTATATCGAATCAATACCATTGAGGTAGAAATACCACCGCTGCGAGACCGATTTGAAGACATTCCGTTATTGGCCAATCATTTCTTAAAACATTACGCTACTAAATATGGTAAGAGCTTAAACAAATTAAGTGATGCCGCAATGATCAGGTTGAACAAACATAATTGGCCCGGAAATATTCGGGAACTGCAACATTCATTAGAGCGAGCAGTTATCTTGAGCAACTCTTCCGTGTTGCAGCCTGAGGATTTTAATTTTAACGCTTCCACCAATAAAGAAGCAGATCAGCAACTCAATCTGGAACAATTCAATTTGGAAGAGGTCGAAAAAATACTCATCCGCAAAGTGCTGAAAAAGTATAATGGCAATATCACACAGGCAGCTGGAGAATTGGGTCTCACGCGGTCGTCACTCTACCGCAGACTAGAAAAATATGGCCTTTAATGATTTTAGGTTTCGTGTTGCTTTTCGTGTAATATTAATTGGTCTAGTCGCGGCTATGATAGCGTATATGCTTTCACAGCCCAACATGATTTTTGCTGCACTCCTCACTTTTTTTGTGCTAACAGTTCAATTTATTGAACTGTACCGATTCATTTCCAAAACTAATCGAAAGCTAACTCGATTTTTAGAGTCTATTAAATACTCGGACTTTATATCAGGGTTCACCAGTGATAATACGCTGGGAAAAAGTTTTAAAGATTTAAATGAAGCATTTAATGAAGTATTGGAGGCTTTTAGAAAAGCCAGAACGGAAAAAGAAGAGCACTGGCAATACCTCAATACGGTTGTTCAGCAAGTAAGAACAGGTATTTTGTCCTTCGATGCCGATGGTAATATCCAATTGATAAATGCCAACGCTAAAAGATTTTTGGGCGTAAGTGGAATCGAAAACCTGGAAGAATTAATCGAAATCAATCCGAGACTCTATAAAGCCATTTATGATGTATTGCCAGGCAAAAGCACCTTATATAAAGGCAACACTGACTTACTCCTGACTATTCAGGCCACTGAAATGAGACTTCGTGGTGATACAGTGAAATTGGTGACCTTACAAAATATTCAAAATGAATTGCAACGGCATGAATTAGAGGCATGGCAAAATCTTACTCGAGTGCTACGGCATGAGATCATGAATTCCATCACTCCTATTTCATCGCTAACCTCTACCCTTCGAGAAGTACTGGTCCATGATCTCACCAAAGTGAATGAGCATTACGAATTAAAGAATGAAAGTGCAGAAGATTTAAAGGAAGGCTTGGATACTATTGAAAGCAGAAGTAAAGGTCTTATTAAGTTCATCGATGCCTACAGAGAATACACATCTTTACCACACCCAAAGTTTAAAGTGGTATTCTTGAAGGAACTAATTGGTAAGGTGGAGAACCTGATGCGTAATGAAATCAAGAAAACAAGTATTGATTTTAGTACCAGCGTAGAATCAGAATACCTGACTGTGGAGGCTGATGAAGAAATGATTGAACAAGTGCTGATCAACCTGGTGAAAAATGCGATAGAGGCTTGCATGGACAAACCTACAGCCAAGATAGAAATGAGAGGAAGATACATTGACGAGCATGTATTAATCGAGATTATTGACAACGGTCCTGGAATCATTGGGGAAGCTTTGGATAAGGTTTTCGTACCTTTCTTCTCCACCAAGAAAACAGGATCTGGAATAGGATTAAGCTTGTCTCGTCAGATCATGCAAATGCACAACGGCAATTTATATGCTACCTCGATACCGAATGTAAAGACAGTTTTTACGTTGAGGTTTTAATTATTTCGGATCCAAAAATAATGTCCATCTGTATCAAAACTGAATTATGAACATTATGTAAAATACGGAAGCATAATCCCTGTAGGCTCACTTTGGCACTTGATCAAGTTCGATTAAACCTGCTCCTATTGATTCCCTCTTAAAGGGCATTTTAAGAGCTAACTGGTCATCGGACCACACTATTCCCCCATTATCTTTTTTGTATTTTTCTCTATAATATTCTTTGCGCTCCTTGATTTCTTGCATGTAACTCTCGATATCAATTTGAGACCCTGAAACAATCATACAAAAATAGTTTCAGCCAGCAGGATCGAACAACTCAATGTTTTACGGTGGCTCAGGAATACTATTTCTCAATTTTTTGGACTAATAATGATATCGTGTGGCCAAGGAAAAAGCAGCCAATAAGGATTTTACGAATAGATCAAATTGATTAACTTTTAAAAGTAGCAAAAGAATATAATATCCTAATCTAGTGGCTCAAATAATCGTCCCAATCATTTCCGAAGCCGTTATTATCTCGAAGAAATAGCGCATAGGAAGGCTTGTAGGGTTTGTGCATTAATTGCATTCCAGCTTGCTCTGGTGTGTAGTCACCTTTTTTAGCATTGCACCTTTTGCACGCTGTTACCAGGTTGAGCCAAGAATGAGGGCCTCCCTTCGAACTTGGAAGAACATGGTCCAGCGTAAGATCTTTATGGGTGCCACAATATTGGCATTCATTATTATCTCTTCTGAAAATATTTTGCCGGGTTAGATTTACTCCTTTGTATGGAGCACGAACGTAGCGATTCAAACGAATAACAGAAGGCATGGCGAAACTGTGGGTAACCGTTCTGATTTTATGGCCATTGGCTGGACGAACCATTTCGCTTTTGTTGAGATAAACCAATATAAAAGCGCGCTGTACGGAGCATACCATAAGCGGACTAAAATCCTGGTTCAACACAAGCACCCTATTATTCATTGTAGAAAGATAACTGGAATACTCGTTTTTAACAAGTAAAGGCTGGATGCTACGTGGGACAATCAACGCCTATGAAGCCAAAATTCTTCGTATTGATTTGAGGGTGTGGGTAATTGTATTGCTTTCTGAATGAATGATCCCATCCTGTCCCAAGTGATCTATCCTCACCTGACCTGAGGCATGGATTATCTTTTTATTCTCCATAACCATACCTACATGCGAAACCACCTCAGAGCCATTAGTGAAAAATGCCAAATCACCAGGTAAAGCTTGATCTAGTCCACTAATCTCTCTACCCGCATTTAGTTGCTGAGAAGAATCTCTTGGGATAAGATATCCATTTATTTTAAAAACCATTTGCGTAAATCCTGAGCAGTCAATTCCGAAAGGGCTTTTTCCTCCCCATTGATAAGGTGCATGCAAGTACTTAATGGCAATCTCTCTAAGAAACTCATAATCCCTTTTCTGACCTAAACTTTTGGCATCCCCATTAAAGGCAAATTGCTCTTCCATCTTGAACAATTCCGAATTGGAGATAGGAACAATACTTCCGAGCAAAATAGTAATAGGATTCTTCTTGTATAAAATGCCGGAAGCAATATCTGTGGTGATCTTAAAGTTGGCATGATTAATTTGATCAAAATATTCTTTGGTAATTTCGTGATGTTGCTTGGCATCGATCCAGCCCTCATACCCATCGGCAAATACCCTGATGTACGACCATTTGTAATCGCCAGAATAACGAAGCAATTCATAATGATCACCAAACAATAGTTGCGTTGTCTGCTCGGCTCTATCGTCCGGTTCTTTCCTCACCGCAATTACCGCCAGTCTCG
>DATCZR010000204.1:0-4055 GCA_036525835.1 Cyclobacteriaceae bacterium | reverse complement strand
AGTCAAGGATACCAACATGTGATTAATCAAATTGCATTATTGGTTGATCAAATGGAGAAATCACTTGGTTACCGTCCTGACACCATTGGTATTGGAACCCCCGGGACCATGGATCCAAACACTGGATTATTTAAAAATAGTAATTCAGAATCTCTCAATTACAAACCACTGCGTAAGGATTTAGAGGAGCTGCTAAGAATGAAAGTGATTACAGCCAATGATGCCAACTGCTTTGCCTTAGCTGAAACCAGACTAGGTATTGTCAAGGAGAGGTTTCCCGAATCGGAGGTGGTCTTTGGCGTCATCATGGGCACGGGAGCAGGAGGAGGAATAGTTGTCCGTAATAATGTAATTAGTGGAAAACAAGGAATAGCTGGAGAATGGGGGCATAATTTTCTGGATGAATCAGGTGGACCTTGCTATTGCGGAAAGTCGGGTTGTGTGGAAAATATTATTGCTGGTCCGGCCCTGGAAAAATATTATAAGGAGCAAAGTGGAACCTCAAGGAATCTTAAGGAGATCGTTGCTCTGGCGAACGCCAATGCTGATCCTGTTGCCGTTCAAACACTTGATCGCCTTCATAAAATGTTTGGAAAGGCATTGAGTGTGGTTATTAACATTCTTGATCCGGATGTGATTGTGATTGGTGGAGGAGTTGGGAACATATCTTCATTGTACGACAAAGGAATTGAACAGTTAAAAGAATATGTATTTAACGATCGATTGGATACACCGGTCGTCCGGCCATCATTGGGAGACAGCGCAGGTGTTTTTGGAGCAGCATTCTTAACTGAAAATCTATAGGCTATGAAGCGAATTGCAATTCTTGGGCCAATACCTCGTGATCATATTGTTACGCATAATGGTGACTTGATTCAAAAGTGGGGGTGTGTCACCCACCCGGTTATTGCTTTGTCCATTATGGCAGGAGAGAAAATCGAAATAGTTCCTGTTTGCCATGTGCGCAAGGTGGATCTTGACAATGTGAAAGAAGTATTTAAAGGCTATCAGGGAATCAACCTTAAAAACCTCACCACTAAAAATGATCAGGGAGATATTATTAGTTTGAAATTTCTTGACATGAACAACAGGGTAGAGCGACAAACTGGATTTATGGATCCAATTGTGCCAAATGATGTGGAGAATATTCTTGACAGCAATGTATTCGTCTTTATACCTATCAGTGATTATGAGATTGCACTGGACACATTGAAGTACATCAAGAAAAAAAGTAAAGGCATTATCATTTTTGATGCACACGGCCCAACGACAGCTTGCTTGTTTAATGGAGAACGACACAGAAAGTTCTGGATAGACAGAGACCAGTGGTTACCATACATTGACGTGCTCAAGATGAACCTTGAAGAAGCCAATGCTTCCTGGTTTAAAAAGGAGTATGAATCAAGCGATTATATTGTTGAGCCAGAGCTGGATCACAAAGAAATGCTGAAGTTTGCGACGCATTGCCTTTCCATGGGTGTAAAGTGTGTTTACATCACTACAGATTCTACCGGGTGTCTCGCTTATTACAAGGAAAAAAATAAAGTCAAGGAAGAATTAGTCCCAGTTGTTAAAGTAAAGGAAGTGGTTGATACTACCGGCTGTGGCGACTCCTTTGCTGGCGGTATAGGTTATGGGCTAATGGAAGATCCAATGGACTATATTACGGCTGCACGATATGGCAATGTGCTTGGGGCTTTGCGAACGCAGGGTAAAACCTTTGATGTATTTAAACCATTGGCAGAAGTCAAAAAGATAATGGAACGATCCAGCGTCTGATCGCCTGCGCAATGCTGACTTGCCTACTCTTTGTATTCAATAACTTCGTTCTTAAAAAATAGGACGAAGAGAGCCATAACGCCAAATGCAAAAATAGCGGGGAAGGCCCAGATACCGGTCCAATTATGACTGCCATCAGCAAGCAGATACATATCCGTGATCTTGCCGGCTACCCAAAAACCTATCAGCATTCCCAATCCGTATGTGGCCAGGGTGATTAGGCCCTGTGCGGCACTTTTGAACTTTTCACCCGCTTTCGAATCTGTATAAATCTGGCCGGAGACAAAGAAAAAATCGTAGCAGATACCATGTAAGGCTATGCCTATGATTAGCATGAAGGTCAGGTCTCCTGCATTTCCGTAAGCAAAAAGTACATATCGCAATGTCCAGGCGAGCATGCCCGCCACAATGGTCATCTTAAAGCCAAAACGCTTAAAAAAGAATGGGAGTAACAACATGAATATCACTTCTGATGCTTGACCAATTGTCATTTTACCAGTGGGATTGTTCATGCCAATCTCAGAAAGGAATGGATTGGCATTCTGATAATAAAAGGCCAGCGGAATACAAATGAGTATTGATGATATAAAAAACACAAGGAAATTTCTATCCCTCAAAAGTTTTAAAGCATCCAAACCTAAGATGGTGGATAGGCTTACCTTTTCGTTGCGACCTGCAGAAGGTGGCGTTTTAGGCAAAGTTAAACTGAATAGACCCAATACAGCTGAGGCAATTGAAACCATGAGAAAAGTGTTTTTCAACATACCTTCCCCTCTTGCCTCCGGAGAATCCCACAGAAAAACATAGCTGATAATCAAACCTGCAGCAATCCATCCGATAGTTCCAAATACGCGTACCAATGAAAACTCTTTAGCGGGATCTTTCATTTGATTGAACGATATGGAATTGACCAATGCCAACGTAGGCATGTAAATGATCATATAACCCAAGACATATGGATAAAAACCCGCAAAATCAATAGCAATATACATTTGATACATGAGGATTGCGCCCATCACATGCAAGACTGCAAGTATTCGCTCTGCGTTGAAATAGCGATCTGCAATAAGTCCAATAATAAAAGGGGCGATGATGGCCCCCCATGACTGCGTTGAAAAGGCAATCGCAATTTCTCCGCCGCTGGCATGTAAGTTATCACCCAAAAATGTCCCCAGGGTAACAAACCACCCTCCCCAAATGAAGAATTCAAGGAACATCATAAAGGACAACTGAACTTTGATTTTATTATTCATTTTATAAAAGTTTGATCTAATTAATAGGTCCTCAATTTCTTAAATAGATAGTGTTTTCTGATTTCAATTTAAGCTTATGGGAAAGCCCAGCCGCTTTGTATACAATAGACCTGTTTGGGATCATGCGCTAAAATAAGAATTGAAGATTGCATATATATATTGATTGCGCAAGACCCTAATCCCAATCGCAATCGATTGCATAAAAACTAGACCTAAACAATTACCTTCTTTTAGATATATTGCTTAGGGACAAAACCTTACACCAGTGAAGAGAAAATTGCATATGGGAATGATCGGAGGAGGATTGGATGCATTTATTGGGGCGGTCCATAGAAAAGCGGCCGCAATGGATGGCGAAATTGAGCTAGTTTGCGGAGCCTTCAGCAGCAATCCTCAAAAATCAAGAGAGGCTGGACAAGCTCTTTATCTAAATCCAAAAAGAGTTTATGATTCATTCTCCTCCATGATTGCCGGAGAAAAGAAACTACCATTAGGTGAGCGCATGGACTTTGTATCTATCGTAACTCCCAATCATCTCCATTTTACACCCGCAAAGGAAGCACTGGAAAATGGGTTTCATGTGATGATTGACAAACCCATTACCCTTTCTCTGGATGAAGCCAAAAAGCTTAAGAAAGTCCTGGATAAATCAGGACTTGTTTTGGCAGTATCTCATGCCTATGCTGGCTATCCTATGGTCAAAGAAGCTAAACACTTAGTAAAATCGGGTAAGATTGGAAAGATCAGAAAGATATATGTAGAATACCCACAGGGATGGCTTGCCACACCAATTGAAAAAAGTGGACAGAAACAAGCTGGATGGAGAACGGATCCGAAAAAGTCTGGAGCAGGAGGGGCAATAGGTGATATTGGTACCCATGCAGCCCATCTCGCTGAATATATTACTGGTCTTGCGATAACTGAAATTTGCGCAGATCTGAATGCAGTCATAAAAGGCAGATTACTGGATGATGACAGCCAAATGTTACTCCGCTTCTCCAATGGAGCATCGGGCACCCTGGT
>DATCZR010000203.1:0-4173 GCA_036525835.1 Cyclobacteriaceae bacterium | reverse complement strand
TCAATCGACCAATCACGTTGACCTGTTTGATGTCTATGCCAATCTCTTCGTTACCCTCCCGTAAGGCTACTTCGATGGCATTTTCTCCTTGCTCAGCTTTACCACCAGGGAAACTTATTTGACCACTATGGAGGCCTTCGTAATCTGGTCGTTTGATGAGTGGAAAAAGGATCTTATCCTGGTCAGGATAAAGTACGACCAACACGCTGCCTAGTCTGGGTGGATGGTTGTGTTCAAAGCGAGGAAATTTACTTCCAACCGGAGTGGCTCTCATTATTTCATGCGCCTTTGGTCCAGGCAATGGAAACCTGAGCCTTTCTTCCAGCCCATAGATTAACTTTTCAAAATCAATCATTTGCACAGCTTTAATAATGCAGTGGTGAGCATGGCATCACCTGCATTTTCTGACAAATCGAACTGTTGACAAGCCATCGATTGCTTCCCTCCATTCAAATAGGCCATACCCAGGTAGAAATGAATTTTATCAATGAAAGCATCCATCTCCACTGCCTGACTGAGTAACCGTTCTGCGTTCGTATAGTCCCCTTTCATGAGATAGAAAATTCCTTTGTTGCGGTAAGCCCATCCATTTTCGGGATCAGTAGAGATGCTATTATTGATATCGATTTCTGCTTTCTCGAATTCATTCTTCCTTAAATAGATGAAGCCGCGGTTGTTGGTAAAGTAAGGTTCGTTGGGATTTAACTTCAGTGCCTGATTGATATCTTCCAATGCTTTGTCAATTTGGTTTTCCTCAATCGCAATCAAGGCCAGGGTATTATAAATATTAGGTTCCGTATGATTCAACTTTTTAGCCTGTTCGAGAAAATTTTTGGCATCACCATAATCTCTCAGGTAATATTTAACGTTGGCCAGATTCACCAGGTACTCTACATTAAAGCTATCTATAGCATATGCCTTTTCAAATTCGGCTTGGGCCAGGTCAAAATTCCTGAGCTTGGTTTGAACCAATCCTCTTGTGAAATAAACCACAGCCGTATCTGCATTCACTGTCGCAATTTTATTTAAGTCTTCCAGCGCATTAAAATACTCCTTGAGTTCATAGAATGTATTGGCTCTATTGTAATAGGCAGCTATAAATTCCGGATTGCAATCAATGGCAGCCTGGTATTGTTTTAGCGCCTGTTCGAATTTGGCCTGTTTGAAATAGGCGGTACCCAAATTGTTGAGCGCTTCAGTAAAGCAAGGGTCAATTTTAATGGCTTCGTTTAAATAGGCAATTCCCTGATCAAAATTCTTATTATTGATCTCTGCGTTGCCTTTCAGTAAAAATTTTTGAATTTTAGTTTCCTTACTTTCCGTGCAACTCAGCAGGAACAATCCTAGAATTATCGTCAAATTTTTCATTGTCATAAATAAAACCTCAAGACGGGGTAAAAGTTGCTGAAATCTCATAATTTACAAAAATGATTGTATTGAAGTTGAAAACTGTTATTGCGCCCAACACTTAATCTTGATTGCAAATAAGTGCGACAAATATTCATTCCGAATGTTAGCACTGATTGGCTATTTGCCAAACATGTTCTAGATACCTCAAACCTAAGAAATAAATTTCCATATAAATTATTAATTCTAGATCGGCATCGATTCATACCTTTGTCGAATTGAAGTTTTCATAAACTATGCAAAATATTAATCCTACGTCAACTCAAGCCTGGGCATCCTTATCAAATCATTTCAAACGAATGAAATCCGTTCACATGCGTGAACTATTCAAGCATGAACCAGATAGGTTTGATAAATTTAAAATCAGCTTTGAGGACATATTGCTCGATTTTTCGAAAAATCGGCTCACTCAGGAAACGCTGGATATCCTTATCTCACTGGCCGGTGAGTGCAAACTTGATGAGGCCATACAATCCATGTTTGAGGGTGAACCTATCAATCAGACTGAAAACCGGTCGGTGCTACATGTGGCCCTTCGCAACAGGTCAAACACTCCTGTAATGGTCGATGACCAGAATGTGATGCCTAAGGTGAACGAGGTCTTGCATCAAATGGAACAGTTTTCAGAAAAACTCATCAACGGCACCTGGAAGGGATACACCGGAAAACCCATTACTGATATAGTAAATATTGGTATAGGTGGATCAGACCTAGGACCCTTGATGGTCACAGAAGCCTTAAGACCTTATCATCTCAACATCAAACCCCATTTCGTTTCTAATGTAGATGGAACACACCTGGCGGAAGTCCTGAAACGCGTTAATCCAGAGACCACGCTATTCATCATCGCCTCTAAGACCTTTACCACACAAGAAACCATGACCAATGCGCTCTCAGCGCGCCAATGGTTTTTGGATAAGAGTAATCAACAAGGCGACGTAGCCAAACACTTTGTAGCTGTATCCACGAACGAAGCTGCCGTTAAATCATTCGGTATAGCACCGGAAAACATGTTTGTATTTTGGGATTGGGTAGGCGGACGTTATTCGTTATGGTCAGCCATTGGCCTGCCCATCGCCTGCACGATTGGATTTAAAAAATTCGAGGAGCTTCTTAATGGAGCGCATGCTATGGACAAGCATTTTAGGACGGAATCATTTGATAAAAATATTCCCGTTATTCTGGCATTAATAGGAATTTGGTATACCAATTTTTTTGAAGCTGCATCAGAAGCGATCCTTCCCTATGACCAGTATATGCACCGATTTGCCGCCTACTTTCAGCAGGGGAATATGGAAAGTAATGGAAAGTCAATCGATCGCAATGGCGCCCCGGTAAATTATGCCACCGGACCAATCATCTGGGGAGAGCCGGGCACAAATGGACAACACGCTTTCTATCAACTAATACACCAGGGTACACAACTTATTCCCTGCGATTTTATTGCACCCATCAAAAGTCATAATCCACTGGGAGACCATCATGATAAGCTCCTCTCTAATTTCTTTGCACAGACCGAGGCTTTGATGCTGGGGAAAACCAAAGCCGAAGTAATAACAGAATTGAAAGCTCTGGACATGAATGAAAAGCAAATACAATTTCACATGCCATTCAGGGTATTTGAGGGAAACAAGCCCACCAATAGCATTCTCATTGAGTCGCTGACACCACGTGTATTGGGAAGTCTGATTGCGATGTACGAGCATAAGATTTTTGTACAGGGTGTGATCTGGAACATTTTCAGTTTTGACCAATGGGGCGTTGAACTGGGTAAGGCTTTGGCTAAGAAGATCCTACCTGAATTAGGTGCAACGAATCCAATTACTGCCCACGATGCGTCAACTAATGGCCTCATTAATCATTTCAATCGATTGAAATCGAGATAATCATTTTCAGCTATTTAATCCCCTTTTTCCCTTATTTTTAGCCTGTTTTATCCTCTAAAATGACGTCAAATTTTAAGAAAATTGGTGTGTTGACCTCAGGTGGAGATGCCCCGGGAATGAACGCTGCCATCAGGGCGGTAGTGCGAGCGGCGATTTACTACAAATTGGAGGTCGTTGGCATTATGAAAGGATATGAAGGGATGATTGAGGGTGATTTCATTCGCCTGAATGCACGATCAGTGGGTAATATATTGCAGCGCGGGGGCACCATCTTAAAGACTGCCAGAAGTAAGGAATTTCGTACTTCAGAAGGAAGGAATAAAGCTTTCGACAATCTTAAAAAGGAAGGGGTTGACGGACTAATTGCCATTGGTGGAGATGGCACCTTTGCTGGATTGCACGCATTGACTACTGAATTTTCAATACCCACTGTGTGTATTCCCGGCACCATTGACAATGATATCTCAGGAACAGATTTTACCATTGGATTTGATACCGCGACCAATACGGCAGTGGAAGCGCTTGATAAAATCAGAGATACCGCCTTGTCGCACAACCGATTATTCTTTATCGAAGTTATGGGCAGAAACTCAGGTTATATCGCCATGAATAGTGGCATTGCAGGAGGAGCTGCTGCGATTATCATCCCCGAAGAAGAAATTACGTTCGACCAGCTTTTTGAAATGCTGGGGGCAGATGAAGAAACCAATAAAAAATCAAATCTGATTGTTATCGCAGAAGGATCAAAACTAGGTGGTGCCAGTGAATTGGCACGCAAAGTAGCGGAGCGATCTGATTACTTTGACATCAAAGTTACTATTCTTGGTCATCAGCAACGCGGTGGATCACCCACCTATGCCGACCGTGTGCTGGCAAGCAC
>DATCZR010000202.1:0-4967 GCA_036525835.1 Cyclobacteriaceae bacterium | reverse complement strand
ATCATGGAACTGGAAGACGACTGGATTCAGTATGTACTCGATCAACCCATGGATACCATCCCGGGAACCAAGTTTGTGTACAACAGCGGAGTGACGATGCTACTTGGAAAAATATTGAGTATGGCTACCGGTCAAAGCATGGACAAGTGGGCAGAGGAGAAACTTTTCAATCCCTTAGGTATTACTGATTACTACTGGAAAAAAACTCCGCTAGGAGAGGTGGATGCAGAAGGAGGGTTGTATTTGAAGCCTCATGATCTTGCACGAATAGGATATATGGTTTTACAAAAAGGCAAATGGAAAGATCAACAAATTGTATCTGAAGATTGGCTCAATCAATCCGTGCAAGCAGCAGTGGTATTTAATGACAATTCGGGGTATGGTTTTCAATGGTGGCTGGGACTGGAAAATGGCAAACCCGTATCTTATAACATGCGTGGTTATGGAGGTCAATTTGTAAATGTGATTCCTGGCGATAATATGGTGTTGGTATCCAACGGATGGAACATACATACAAAAACCAGAAGGAGGATGGATGGAATTTTCAGCAGGGTTCATCCGGTTAATCAATGAGCCTTGCTGAAACAGCACTGGGCACCTTGTCGAAAGAATAACAATTGCGCTTGTTTAGTAGTTTCTATTGCATAAGGGTACCAATGCAAGGTTAACTACTGCAAATTCTCGTTTCTTCCTCCAGAAAATCACTTTCATTTATTTGATTTACCTTTGCAGCATTATTGATTAGATGAGATGCCTCAGGCACTGCACGGCCG
Source organism: Cyclobacteriaceae bacterium (assembly GCA_036525835.1). Lineage (GTDB taxonomy): Bacteria > Bacteroidota > Bacteroidia > Cytophagales > Cyclobacteriaceae > ELB16-189. The sequence goes on along the minus strand of DATCZR010000202.1, from coordinate 4,194 downwards.
CAGTGTAAAAAACGTAAGGTGCTTCGTCTGGCCTTACTGTTTTATTTTAAAATACATACATGAAAACATTTGATGCCCTGGGTCTATCCGGGGAGGTGGTGAAAACCATCACAGCCATGGGCTTTGAAACGCCCACACCTATCCAGGAACAGGCTATTCCTATTTTGTTGAAAGGAGATTCGGACATGGTAGGTCTGGCACAAACAGGTACCGGTAAAACGGCTGCCTTCGGATTGCCATTGATTGAACTGATCAACACGGATAATAAATCGACCCAGGCACTCATTGTGGCGCCTACGCGCGAATTGAGTGTTCAGATTACAAGCGATCTGGAAAATTTCAGCAAGTCAGTAAAGAACATAAACATCGTTACTGTCTATGGGGGAGCCAGCATCTCCGACCAGATACGAAAGGTGAAGCGAGGCGCGCAAATCATTGTAGCCACCCCTGGTCGGCTGATCGATTTGCTTTCACGTAAAGTGGTGGACCTTACGTCTATCCAATACCTGGTATTGGATGAAGCGGACGAAATGTTGAACATGGGTTTCAAGGAGGATATTGACGAGATCTTGTCAACTACACCGGAGAACAAAAAAGTTTGGCTGTTTTCGGCTACGATGCCCAGGGAAGTAAGGGCGATAGCCAAAAATTATATGAAGGATCCAGTGGAGCTGACCATGGATGTTCAGAAAACCGGAAATGAAAACATTGATCATCAATACTCTGTTGTCAGCGAGCGCGACAAATACCTGGCCTTAAAGCGCCATGTAGATTATAATCCTGGCATCTTTGGAGTTATATTTTGCCGAACCAAAATTGATACTCAAAAGATTGCTGAACATTTGATCAAGGATGGCTATAGTGCTGACGCATTACATGGGGATTTATCGCAACAACAGCGAGATCGGGTGATGAGGAGTTTTAAAAACAAAGCACTTCAACTTTTAGTGGCTACTGATGTAGCTGCTCGCGGTATAGATGTAAGCAACATTTCACACGTGATTCATATGAATATGCCAGACGAAATGGAGTTTTACACGCATAGAAGTGGTAGAACAGCTCGTGCAGGTAAGAAGGGTATTTCGTTAGCAATCGTTTCTAAAAGAGAAATTGGTAGAATTCAGCAGGTTGAAAGGGGAATTAAAAGAAGGTTCACGAAAGTACCAGTACCGACTGGTAATGAAGTATGTCAAAAGAAATTACTTGACCTAACACACCGGGTACGTGAAGTGGAAATCAATGAGGAGGAAATGGATTATTTCTTGCCTGAGGTTTTTCACGAGCTTCAAAGTTTAAGCAAAGAAGATTTGATTAAAAGATTTGCTGCCATCGAGTTTAATCGATTCCTTGCCTACTATCGTGATGCTCCGGATCTGAATCAAAGCGGGCAAGATAGGAATACTGATGATCGATCGGCTGCTTATTCAGCTGGCGATCGTGTATTCATCAACGTAGGTAAAATGGATGGCCTTGACAAAGGTAGTTTGTTGGGCTTGATTTGTGATTTTGGTGAAATAGATAAAAAGCAGATTGGGAAAATTGACATCAAGGGGGCCTACTCATTTTTTGAGTTAGAGAAAGAAGCAACCGAGAAAGTGATGCAAGGATTTGAGGGAGTTGAAGTAAGAGGCCGTGCTGTTCGATTAGAGTTAACGGGTGCCAAGAAGCAAAAGTATTCTGACAAGAAAAAAGAGCGGTTTTATGGATCTAAAAACAAAAGAAGACCCACGCGGTAGTTACTCTGAAGCCATTTGAAATAAGGCTTTCTTTTCTCCTTGATGATCTAATTCTGTGAGATACTTTTCATTTCGCTCAATGAATTGATTATAGCGACTCGCGATTCTGTCATATGCTTCCCGATAATCATTTACTCGCTGTTCAGCGAACTTAACCTTATCTATTAGCCTTTGGGCTTTGTCATTCTTAATCAGCTCATCGTTAGATTCTGCAAGAGAAAGGATTTCTGAAACTAATGAATTAGAAGCAAAGTCATATTCTTCAATCACATACGAATTGGCCAATGACTTTTGCGTAAATTTTATTTTGTCGAGTTGCTTCAATCTCTGCCCCAATGCCTTTAATCGCTCTATTTCAAATTCTTTTTGTTCTTGCATCATATGGAGAATTTCGTGCATGGCTTTAATCTTATCTCTTTCGTCCCGGGCCATTACATTCCATGCGTGTAGCAAGCTGTCCTCAAGATTGAGGTAAGATTCAGAGACTGAATCTGCTTTGGTAAATGAAGTCCTGTCCTGATGTTTGGATTTAGTACAAGAGACCGAAATTCCTAAAAAAAGCGAGATGGCAATATAAACTACACTTTTGGTCATTTTTTAACTGTCCCTCAGCAAACGTAGGTCAATTATAAAGGTTACCCATGTTATTTTATATAGCAAGGATTGGCTATATGGGTTTAAATTGCTCGAATGCCTCTTTGCATGTATTACAATAATAAATGGCCCTGCAAAGGGTTGGGCCAAAAGGGTTTCTTATTTCTGTATTAGTTGTATTGCATCTGGGGCATTGTGCATTTTCAAGAATTTCAAGATCGGTGAATAATTTGCTGTTGGGTGGTGGTGCCAATCCAAATTTCTTTATTGCGGCTTTGCCTTTTTCAGAAATGTTGTCTGAGCTCCATGGTTTGCGGAAATTGACTTCTACCTCTGCATCAATATCATGTTTACCTAAGGTAGTAATAATATCGTTCTTCATGTAGTCGATGGCTGGGCATCCAACAAAAGTCGGGGTCATTTCAATTTTGACTTTGTCTCCGATGTCAATGTGAGTGATCACACCCAAATCTACGAGTGACAAAACAGGAATTTCAGGGTCTTTTACTTCTTCCAACAATTTATAAATCTTGTCTACAGAAAGGGTGGTGGCTGGCATATCTATGAGTATACGATGTCGAACGAATTTTGAATGACCTGGTTCAAGTGGTGTTTTAGATGTTTAATATAATCCTTAGCGAGCCACTCAAGGGTACGCAACTGTACGCCATCTTTTGCTGTATCGCATGTCTGCGAATAAAGATGCTTTGGTATTCCCGATAGCACATTGGTAATCTGATTGTTCACCAGTCTCCATAGATCAATTACATCTGCACCAGCCATTTGTTGATAATTATTGGCTTTATCCCAGAAATTCTGTTCATAAACGATTTTTTGCGAAACTGATTCATGTTGAGCTACTATGAATCTTCTAAGATTGTTTTGTCCAGAATCAATAAGATGTCCGATTACTTCTTTCTTGCTCCACTTACGCGGAAATGGTTTTTCTGCCAATTCAGCTTCTGAGAACTGACTGAATTTGGCAGAAAACTCTTCTACAATTGCATTTAATTCTTTTACAACTTGTTCCATAATGCTACCATTCTGCTGAGGGATCGCTGCGAAACACTTCACTCATTTCTTCAAGCAATAGCTGAAGATGTTCTGAATGTTTTCCTTCTCTTCCGCCAAACTGAGGGACAACAGTATTCCATTTGGGAACGGTGAGATTAGTTTCACCCAGCACTTCTACTATCCTGTTTTTCCATTTTTGTTGCAATACCTCCTCGCCTTCAAAAACGCCTTCCGATTTAAGGGTATCCTGAAAAGGGGAGGGTTCAAATATGCCAAGGGCATAGGGTATAGAGAACTCAAGAGATTTTTGCAATCGGTTAATGCTTTCTTCAGTGGCTGATCCCAATTGCTTGATCCAGGTATTTGCATGCATGGTATGATATCTGAGCTCACCCCTTATTTTAGTGGCCACTTGAGCCAGCGGTGTAAAAGTAGAACTTGATAGCATTTCAAATCGAATAGCTTCAGCGGTATCATATAAGAAATGACGGATCAAACTAAAATCGTATTCTCCATTTGGCAATTCTACAAAAATACAATTGCGAAACTGATTCGCATTTCTCGTGAAGGCCACGGTATCAGGATCTTGTTCTCCCAAATCTTGAAGCAGGGTATATAAGGCAAGGCTGTGTCCGATTTTATCTTGCGCCATAGAGGAGAAGGCAATATCTTCCTCAAGCAAAGGTCCAAATCCTGTCCACTCAGAATTGCGGTGACCAAGAATGAGTTGGTCGTCTGCCATTTTATATAGCAATTCTTTAATCGCTTCTTTATTTAATTCGTTTGCCATCAATCCGTATTAGCTTTTGTTTGATTTTTCTAGAAATGATTTCAATTTGTCTCCACCTTT
>DATCZR010000201.1:0-8911 GCA_036525835.1 Cyclobacteriaceae bacterium | reverse complement strand
CTAATGTAGACTATGCCGAAAGAGCTTACGACCAAGCCAAGTACGGAGAGTTTTCCACAAGACCCTATATTAATATAGTGGTGCCATCCTTAACAGACCCTACCCTGGCACCACCAGGTAAACATGTGATGTCCTGTTTTGTGCAGTACGCCCCATTCAACATTAAAGAAGGTGCAGAGAACTGGCCTAAACTGGCCGATAAATTCGGAGATACGGTTCAGGAAACCATTAAGGAATACGTACCCGATATCGACAGCCTGGTGGAACATCGTCAGGTGGTCACTCCCTGGGATTTACAGGAAACATTTGGACTGACCGAGGGAAATATTTTCCAGGGAGAGCTTACGCTCGAACAACTTTTATTTCAACGGCCCATCTCTGGATATGCCAAGTACAAAACGCCTATTGAACATTTGTGGATGTCTGGATCTGGAACACACCCCGGAGGCGGAATCATGGGCTCGGGCGGTGAATTGTCAGCAAAGTTAATCTTAAAAGAAAAAGCAATATGAGCAAGTATGATATCATTGTAATTGGAGGAGGTCATAATGGGTTGACAACAGCCACCTTACTTGCTAAAGCTGGAAAGAAAGTGGTGCTTGTAGAGAAAAGAAATGTGCTGGGCGGGATCGCAGCTGGTGAAGAATTTCATCCTGGATACTCAACTACTGGCTTGCTTCACGATACGAGCGGAGTTAGAACCAGCGTCATCAAGCAATTGCAATTAGAAAAATACGGATTGAAGATCGAGGCGCAACGTTCGGATGTGACCTTGCTCTCCAAAGAAGGGAAAAGCATAACCATCAAGGCTAATGTTGATGAAACCGCTGAGGCCATCAGCCAATTCTCTAAACATGATGGTGAAGCATACAAAAGCTATCAGGATTTTTTAAAGAAGGTAAGCAAGGTCATTAATGACTTGATGGATAATCCGCCTCCGGATATTGATGTGGAGAACTTGACCCTACCCAACCTGATCGTATTGGCCAAAAAGGGTATGTTGCTAAAAGGCCTGGGTAATAAAACCATGATGGAATTGCTCAAAGTGGCGCCTATGTGCGTGGCTGATTTCTTAAACGAAAAATTCGAAACTGGCTTTCTTAAATCAGGATTAGCTGCTCCTGCCCTATATGGATCTTATGCTGGACCTTGGTCAGCTTACTCTACCATCAACTTATTGTTGTGGGAGTGTGCTTCACGAAATAATGTTATCGGTGGGCCGCAAGCGCTAATCGAAGCATTAACCAAAGCAGCTGAAGAAGCAGGTGTTGAAATCAGAACCAGCGCGGCCGTAGAAAAAATAGTACTGGATGAACAAGGCGGTATTAGTGGTGTAAAACTAAAGGGTGGAGAAGAGATTGCCGCTTCTGTAGTAGCGGCATCATGTACTCCCAAAGAAACCTTTCTTAATCTATTCGATACGTTCGAAATTGAGTATGAGCTGGATCATTGGATAGAAAAAGTAAGAAGTCGTGGAACAACCGCTAAAGTAAATCTGGCCGTGAACAAACTGGTGCAACTGAATGGCTTATCCGTAGCCTATGCCAGAACAGGAAATACTTTTGATGAAATGGAAAAGGCCTTTGACCCGGTGAAGTATGGAGAAGTAACGAACAATCCATTTATTGATATTCACATCCCTACACTGACAAATCCATCTTTGGCTCCGCAAGGACATAGTGTGGTGTCCGTGCTGGTGCATCAGGTTCCCCATCACTTGAAAGGTGGGTGGTCGGCCGAAGCCAAAAAGAAATTGGGTGAGGACGTGATGCGTGTTTTGGAAACATATTCTCCAGGGCTATCAGCGTCTTTGGTAAGTATGGAGGTCCTTTCTCCTGCAGATCTGGAAGATCGCTATACACTCACCGAAGGTCATATCTATCATGGAGAGCATTTTGTAGATCAATTGATCACGCGACCTATCCCCTCTTGCTCAAGGTATGCCACACCGATACCTGGTTTGTATTTGTGTGGTAGTGGCTCGCATCCAGGCGGTGGCATCACGTGTGCACCAGGAAGCATGGCAGCGATAGCAATTTTAGGCTAAACCTCTACTTATTTAAATAGATGGCGCGGAACTTAGTTCCGTGCCACCTTCTACAATTCTCATAATAGTCGAGTTCGCCATGACACTGGCTACTTATACAACCTCTCGTAGTATTCCTCGGACATGCGGCCCGAATCAAAAAAGGGAACCACATCTTTCATCCCGGTCTTAACCATTTTCATCCACTTGGCCGGCTGCTTATAGTAGGTAGGAATAATTTCATTTTCCAATATATCATAAATGGTGTTGGCCTCCTGCTTGTCTCTTTCGTCTTGTGAGAGATCATTTGAGGCAGGCTGAATGATAAAACTGTTTTTACCGGCTTTGGCAAACTCTGGCACCCATCCGTCCGGAATCGAAAAATTAACAGAGCCATTCATGGCTGCCGTCATTCCTGATGTCCCACTGGCTTCATGATAAAGTCTTGGATTGTTAAGCCAAACATCAGAACCTCTTTTCAAATGAGCGGATAGCCATAACTCATATCCTGTGAGTATCGTGCAATTTTTAATACCAACGGTCTCCCAGTGGATTTGATTAAATATATTGATGCTGGCAAAATCTTCCGGGTACGGCTTGCCCGCCCAAATGATTTGCACCGGAAACTCCTTATTGTTCACAATTTTAGAAAACCTGTCAAAATCTCTCAGCAATAAGTTGGCACGCTTGTATCCGGCAAACCTTCTTGCCCACACTATGGTCAGCACATTCTCATCAAAAAGTTTTCCGGTTTGGTTGGCCACCACGCGGAAAAGTTTCCGCTTAAGCATCTTCTTACGCGTCAATAGCTTTTCATCGTCATCTTTGGCCAACGCTTTTTCCATCATGTAATCGCTCCAATAGGTTTTGTTCTGCGAATTGGTGATGGCGTCAATTTCACAAATGCCTTTAAATGGTTTCCACATCTTTCTCGCTACCTCACCGTGCAGCTGTGAAACCGCGTTGGCCTTCTTGGCGATGCGCAAAGCAGACAAAGTATAATTCAAAGTGCCATTCTCCGGATATACGTATTCTTCAACCTGCTTCATGGTAAGTCCATTGAAGAAACTCATTTTTTCAAGCAAAGCAGTGGCATGCTCTTCATTACCTGCCTTTTCAGGTGTATGCGTTGTAAACACTACACGCCTTCTAACTTCCTCAAGGTTTTTATACTTATCAAGCAAATAAAAACAAAGAGGCAGCGCATGGCCTTCGTTCATGTGATAGATTTCCGTCTCACGACCCAACACTTCCATCAACTTGGCACCACCAGCGCCTAACAGTATGGACTGGGCAATACGCGTGGTCTCGTTGGGATCATACAATCGATGGCTGATCGTACGCGCCAGGTGATCGTTCTCTTCAATATCTGTAGTGAGTAAAAATATAGGAGCACTCTTGAAAACTCCGGGCTTTAAAAAATAGGCCTTGACATGCACTTTTGCCCCATGAATGGTAATTGGAAAAATGATTCCAGTGTCTGTCAGGAACGAATACTCCTTGTTGCGAAAGACTACGCGCATGCTTCGGTCCTCATTGCGCTCCTGGTCGTAATAGCCTTTCTTCCAAAGGATACCCACCCCTATAATATTCTGCTGCAGTTCAAAAGCACTGCGCATGTGCGACCCAGCCAAAAAACCGAGTCCACCGGAATATATCTTTAATGGTTGATCGATCGCAAACTCCATGGAGAAGTAAGCAACGGGTTTATCAAATTGCTTATTGAATTTGTATGGAAATAGCGTCTTTAAATCAAACATAGTTTCACGTTAAAGCTTGTGAAACTAATAATTCTGCTGACAAACGGTAAAAGATTTTTTAAGTGGTCTCTGCAACCGATTGAAAAGTCTATTCAAATTCGATTGATTGCGAAAGGAGGCTCTTCTATTCGTATTTCAATGTTTCGGCCGGGTTGACCAAACTTGTCTTTATAGAATGATAGCTGACTGTGGCCCAGGCTATAATAAGTACAGCCAAACAGGTGGCCCCAATTACCCACCACGATATCTCTACACAATAGGCAAACGCAGCAAGCCATTTCTGCAATAAATAAATTGATATCGGCACAGCAATAACAAAACTGATGATAACCAACTTTGAATACTCTTTTCCAAACATACCGAGCACACTACCTACAGAAGCGCCCAGCACCTTACGTATTCCAATTTCCTGTCTTCGCTGAGTAGTCAGGTATGCGGAAAGTCCAAACAAGCCGAGGCAAGCCACAAAATAGCCAGCATGGAAAAAAGCGCCAGCACCTCTCCCATCACTTTTTCATTTCGCATGAGGTTGCTAAAATTTTCATCCAGGAAGTGGTAACGCAGCGGCTCATCAGGAGAACGGGCTTGCCATTCTTTTTCAATTGCGGATATCACATCAGCAGCCTTCGCACTTTCAATTCTCACCACCACTTGATATCCCTCATCAAAAACAGTAATCATGGAAGGCGCAATCTCATTCTTTAAAGACTCAAAATTGAAATCCTTTACTATGCCAATCACTTAATCATCTTTTGCATAACGCACCAAATATTCACCAGGTATATTAATGCGTAACGCTTCTTCAATTTCCTGATAGTCATCTGCCAGTACGATGGCAAGTTGAGGCTCCGTTGATCCCATCATGCCACCATCACTATCCCAAATGTTAGTTTGATTGACCCGATATATGCGATCTGCATCCTTGTGAACCTTATCAAAACTCATTTCAAATTTAACATAGCTGCATATCAGCAAACAAACGGCAATACCCAAAGCCAGGCCCACCACATTGATCAATGATAAGTATCGTTCTCAAAAATTTTTTCTGATTGAGGTCTTGAAATAATTTTTCAGCATGGTGGCAATTTGAAGTAAACTAATATAACTATTCGTTTCTAAGTGCCTCAACAGGGTTGGTCATCGATGCTCTTATCGACCGATATCCAACTGTAATGAATGCGATTAACAGTGTAATGACAATACCAGCAATAAACATGGTTCCGTTAAGCGGTGTTTTATACGCAAAGTTGTCGAGCCATTGGCTCATGATGTATCCGGCTAAGGGTGACGCTATAACAAAGGCAACCAGAATCAACAACAGAAATTCCTTCGAGAAAATGAACAGTATGTTGAATGTGGAAGCTCCCAATACTTTGCGCACACCAATTTCTTTTTCTTTCTCATTGGCCATGAATGAAATCAATCCATACAGCCCCAGACATCCGATGGTAATCGCTATAAATGAAAAAATAACCAGCAGTACAGACATCTTATGCTCGGACTCATAAAATTCTTTGATTTGCTCGTCCAGAAAGTCATACGAAAATAGATAATCCGGATATTGTGCCGTCCATGCTTTCTCAATTTGGCCAATGGTTTCATTGAAAGCACCAGGCTTCAACTTAATAGCAATGTATTCATAGTAGTCAAGCAAATTGAAAATGATAGTTGGGTCAATTTGCCTTTCCAGCGACATGGTATGGAAGTCTTTAACCACTCCGGCAACAGGAAGACTTTGTCCCCATATCCTGATGTTTTTACCTACAATATCCTCAGGGTTTTCAATTCCCGCTGCCTTTAGTAATTGCTCGTTCACCAAACACAAGTTAGCAGTATCAAGATCTGACAAGTTTGTACCCACCAGCAAATCAATTTCAAATAGACTTACATAGTCATCATCTGCCAACTTAACCTGGGTAATGTGATTATCGTCTATACCATCGATTCTAAAGCTGGTCATAGAAGCAGAACTGCTGGACGGAAGTCCTGAACATAAACTTACTCGTTCTACCCCGCTCATTCTGGCTAACTCTGACTTAAGCACTTTCTTGTTATTGATGGGTGCGTTATCAGGGATTGGAATGCTGATGATGGCATCTTTGGTAAAGCCCAGGTCTTTACTTTCAAGGAAATCCATCTGGGTAAGCAGAATTACTGTACCTACAATCAAAAATTGTGAGATCACAAATTGAAAGATGACAAGGCTCCTTCTTAGCGCAATTCCACCTGTACTGCTGTTAGTAATTTTATTCTTCAGCGCCAATGCAGGACTAAATCCTGACAACAACATCGCGGGATAGAACCCAGATAATATGCTTACCACCAACCATACTGAAACAAGAAAAATAATAGTGTATGTGTCTTTGAGGCTTACGTGAAGATTAAGTTCCAGAAAAGTGTTAAGTTTTAACAATGTAAGTTCGGAGAGTCCGATTGAAACGCCTAAAGCTATTATTGTGATCAAGCCTGTTTCTGCCAGGTATTGGCTAATCAATTGGAATCGCTGGCTCCCCAATACTTTTCTGATTCCAACTTCCTTGGAACGCTTCACGGCCACCGCAGTTGACAAATTGATGAAGTTTATACATGCTGTAACCAATAAAAATACTGCTACCACTCCCATTGCCATGATAGAGGGCTTGCTCACCGTGCTGTAACTATAGTTGCTGAATCGACTGTCGTGATTAAGTTCGTTTAGTGGCTGCAACCATCTTTTCATTCGTTCATTGACATCCTCTCCCTGGTATTTGGCATTCAGCCCCGGAAATTGTGCGTTAATGCTCTCTGGATTCATACCTTTTTCCAACATTACAAAACACTGATCATAGCTGTAAACACTATTCCAACCTTGCTCCTCTTTTTGCTTTTTAATTGTAGCGTATGAAATCAGAATATCGAATGGAAAGTTGGTATTGTCAGGATAGTCGTCCATTATGCCCGTGACCTTAATATCCATATCGTTATTTAATTTGATAAGTCGTCCCATTGCATTCGAATCGCCAAAGAATTTGTTGGCAATCTTTTGAGAAATGATCACCTGATTGGGCTCGGACAAAGCAGTCTTATAATTACCCGCCAAGAGATGGCGATTGAAGAAAGTAAAGTAGGTTGAGTCTGTAAATCCAAATCCGTCCTCTTCTTCAAATATTTTCCTGTCAACATTTTCTTCTATCGTAAACATACCTGTATTGGATCCTGAAATAAACAACACATGCTCAATTCCGGTAATGTCATTTCTAACCGCATCTGCAAGTGGCACAGGTATACCTGGACCAAAACCCTCTCTGCCATTGTGATCAGAAGAAGTTACCACACGATAAATCCGATCTCCATTTTCATGAAAATTATCAAAGCTCGTGAAGAAGATGATCATAAGGAACAGCACCAGGCTACTCGTAATTCCTAATGCTAAGCCAAATACATTAATTACCGAGTAACTGAGGTTACGCTGAATATTTCTGATTGCAATAATTAGGTAATTCTTAATCATAATTAGAATTCAATTATTCGTTCTTTAAAGATTCAACAGGATTTATCAATGCCGCATTAATGGACTGATAACTTACCGCGATCGTGGCTACCACAAGTACCAGTACACTACTTGCAATGAATAGGTAAATGTTTAATTCAGTCCGGTAGGCATATCCATCAAGCCATTTGCTCATAGCATAGTAGGCAACGGGCATTCCCAGAAGCGCTGAAAACAAAACTAACCTGGTAAAATCCTTTGACATCAGTATCACAATTTGTGATGCTGTTGCACCTAATACTTTTCTAATACTTATTTCTTTATTGCGTTGCTCACTCATGTAGGCCGCTAATCCTATCAAACCAAGGCAGGCAATTACCAAGGCAAGTCCGGTAAATATGGTAAAGAGGGTGCCGAGTCTGGCTTCACCCTTAAATAGGTTATTGTAAGATTCATCCAAAAAAGTGTAGTCAAAAGACACCTCAGCATGTTTCTTCCAAATCGACTCAATGGCTGCCAAAGACTCATCGTAATTACCCGGATTCAAACGAACATGGAGATTGGGTTGATTGTTTCCCAGAATAAATACCATTGGCCTCACCGTTTCTTTCAATGAACTGGAATTAAAGTCTTTTATCACCCCAATTACAGTCTGCCTTCCTGACGCTCTTTCATCGGCCACGTGAACAATCTTGCCAATGGGATCTGTTCCAAATAAGTAACTGGCGGCTGTCTCATTGATAATCACTGCAGAAGAATCACTTATAAAATCCCTTGAAAAGTTTCTTCCACTCTTGATCTCAATGCCCACAGTGGGTAGATAATCGAAGTCCGCATAGCATGTTCTAACTAACTTTCGCGTTTCCTGATCTTCCTCGGTTACTGCTACAGTGCCATCATATTCATCGATTGGTCTAAATTGTGCGCTGGCTACAGATTGAACGGCAGGCAACTGCCTTAATTCATTGATCAAAGATTGTTGATTATCTACCCTATCTGCATTTTTTAATACGACCACATTCTCCTTATCAAATCCTAGCTTCTTCGATCTCATAAAGCTTAACTGTTGCTGTACTACCAGCGTGCAACTGATTAGGGCAATAGATATAGTAAATTGAAAGATCACCAGGCTGTTTCTCAGCTTACTGCTTTTAAAACCAGAGCGAATTGTTCCTTTCAGCACTTCCGATGGCCGTAGACGAGAAAGAAAAAATGAAGGATAGCTACCAGCCAGAATGCCAAGCAACATGACAAAAGCAACCATAACAGCGATCCCACTTGGTTGCAAGAAATAATCTATGTTGAGCTCCAGACCGGTAAGCGACAAAAAAGGTATTCGCGCTAGCTCTATTAGGCCAAGTGAAATCAATGTAGCCATTGAAACTGTAATAATAGACTCCAAGGTGAATTGCCTGATCAGTTGATGGGAAGCTGATCCAAGCACTTTTCGCACCCCGACCTCTTTTGCTCTGTTTGCAGATCTGGCTGTGGTAAGATTGATAAAATTCACACAAGCCAAAGTGAGCACTACCAGTGCCACAATGCCAAAAATGTAAAGCGTGGCCGTCTCTCCGTTAGGACTAAATTCCCCCGGCCCATTTCCACTTAGATGAATATCAGTGAGTGCCAGCGCATCGAATGATAAGGTGATGCCTT
>DATCZR010000200.1:0-9789 GCA_036525835.1 Cyclobacteriaceae bacterium | reverse complement strand
CATTACGAATCAACAAGTAGTCGCTCATTGGATGATGACTACCAGGAAACAATGGTCAAAATTAAAACTGATAGAAATGCCAATGAATTGATTAGGGATTTAGTAGGCGCAACTGAGATTCATGGATTCAGGGAAAAAATTCCTTCGATGAGTGAAATATTTATTCAACTCGTAAATGGCGGAAGCAATGAATAAGATTTTCTTAATTATTCAGCGGGAATTCTTGAACAGGGTTCAGAAAAAATCATTCCTAATTGCAACGATTTTAATTCCACTCATATTCCCAACCATGATTGCTATACTTGTATATGTAGCCAAGGAGCAAGAGAAAACGGCCAGAGTAGAGCTCATCCATTTTGTAGATGAAAGCGGCCTTTTCAAAGCTGATGATATTAAGCGGTTTGAGCTAAAAAGATTCAATGGTAACATTGAAGATGCCAAGATTGCATTTAGCAATAGTGATGATTTTGGCCTGCTGCACATCCCAAAGATTGACATCTCAAAACCAAACGGAATTTCCTTTTATACCAAAGTAAATCCAAGCCCTAGTGACATTAACGATTTAGAGTCAAAAATTGCCAACCAGATCAAGGAATTGAAAATGATTAAGTTCAACATCGACCAGAAAATTTTGGACAGCCTGAAAACCAATGTTTCTATTCGACTAGTGAGCATCAACGATACGGGTCAGGAAAAATCTAGTGACTCCAAGGTAATGTTTGCCATTGGCATGGTGGGCGGAATACTTATCTACATATTCATTTTTGTGTATGGCGCCCAAATCATGCAGGGTGTCATTGAAGAGAAGACCAGCAAGGTGGTTGAGGTGATCATTAGTTCTGTACGACCTTTTCAATTGATGCTGGGAAAAATTATTGGACTCGCCTCAGTTGGCTTACTCCAATTTCTGATCTGGATTATCCTAATTACCACCATTTCATCGTTTGTTCTGGGATACTTCGGTTTGGATATGCCACAACATGAGGCAATGGATCAAGTAGCTTCAACGGCCAACGCCATGGAGAACAATTCTCAATTTCTGGAAACCATGCGCACCCTTAGTGAGATTCCGATTTTCTACATGGTATCCGTATTTATATTTTATTTTCTGGGAGGCTATCTTTTATATGGAGCACTTTTTGCAGCAGTCGGTTCAGCGGTTGATAGTCCTGCAGAAGCACAGCAATTTATTTTTCCCATTACCATACCCATGCTGATCTCCTACTTTGCGCTATTCACTTTTATACTGGATAATCCACATGGCGCGATAAGTTTTTGGCTATCCATTATTCCTTTTACTTCTCCTATCGCTATGATGGGCCGAATTGGATTTGGTGTTCCACCTTTAGAACTGGCAGCCTCCATAATCTGTTTGATTGGTGGATTTATTTTTACCACGTGGGTGGCCGCACGAATTTATCGTGTGGGAATTTTGATGCACGGATCTAAAGTTAGCTATAAGGTTCTGGCTAAGTGGTTTATGATGAGAGGGTGATCACGTGATTTGCGTGGACGAACATTTAAACAAATCATTGCTTTGCTTCTAATTTACTTACATCCGGTTTTTTTAATTAACTTCATCGGATATGTCGCGCAAGAATGCTTCGCCAACCATGGAGTTTTACCAGGACAACGCCAAGTTGAAGTGGATCATTCTTGCTGTTTCAATTATCATTAGTATCAGTTCAATCTTTTATACCAATGTATTGGTAAAACAATTGAAGGAGAGAGAAACCCGGCAGGTAAAATTATATGCCAGGGCGCTCGAATACACATTGAATGACACCGAAAATAATATTCTTTTTATCACCGAAGAGATTATTTACAAAAACAGCAGCATACCAACCATCTTAATCAATGAAAATGGTGAGTTTGTTTATTCCGGCAATTTGGATATTGACCCATCCTGGACTCCGAAGAAAAAGAATGACATGCTACAAAGGGAGTTACAGGAAATGAAGGCAACTTATCCCCCCATCGAAATTGTATTAAAGGATCCAAGTACCGGAGAGGTCTTTGGTAAACAATTCGTATATTATAAAAATTCCTTTTTATTAACTCAGCTTATCGCCTACCCCTACATCCAACTATCAGTCATTGCCATATTTGGATTCATCTCCTATCTCGCGTTTAACTATTCAAAAGCGGCAGAGCAAAACCGCGTATGGGTTGGACTGGCAAAAGAAACCGCCCATCAACTCGGAACACCTTTGTCCTCTTTGATGGCCTGGATTGAGGTACTGCGTGATGACCCAGACATAAAAAACAAGGGCATTATAGATGAATTGGATAAGGACATCCATAAACTCATCATGGTTACGGAAAGGTTCTCCAGCATCGGGTCTGCTCCGGCACTAAAAGATGAAAACATCTATCAGTTGATCACCAATGTCGTTGGCTATCTGGAACCTCGTGTATCCTCAAAAATTAAAATTGAATTGTATACTCTTTCTGAGTCAATCGTGGTCAAGGCCCATGCCCCCCTGCTAGAATGGGTGGTTGAAAATCTTTGTAAAAACGCGGTGGACGCCATCGGCACCTCGGGTACCATCGCCATCAAAATTCTGCGAGGCAGCGACGGCAAGGTTTTCATCGATATTTCAGACACCGGAAAAGGGATTCCCAAAAGCAATATCTCTAACGTTTTCAAAGCTGGATTTACAACCAAAAAAAGGGGCTGGGGCCTTGGACTCACGCTGGCCAAACGCATAATTGATCTTTATCATGGAGGTCGAATATATGTGAAATCATCTGATGAAAACCAAGGCACCACTTTCCGAATTGAGCTATTGAGTGCTTGAGCAGAAAAAAGGTGAAAAAGCCTTTAAATTGAGGGCTTTTACAGCTTCATTTTTTTTGCCGTTGAAAGCGAAACTACTACTTTTGCGGCTGCCGGCCGGGAGGCAAGGTCTGCCCTTAATTAATGGCAGTTTCGAACCTAATTCAAACACTTATTCATACAACATCAATGGCAAATACTGGAAGAATTACTCAAGTAATCGGACCCGTGGTGGACGTGGCTTTTGACGGAGCTAACTCCAAAGTCCCAGATATTCTGGATTCATTAGAGGTGGTAAAAACAGATGGAACTAAGATCGTACTTGAAGTACAGCAACACCTGGGAGAAGACAGGGTGCGTACAGTAGCCATGGATGGAACGGAGGGTCTTGTACGTGGATCCGTGGTTACAGACACTGGATCGCCTATTCAAATGCCAATAGGTGACGATATTAAAGGGAGATTATTCAACGTTATTGGTGAAACGATTGATGGTATTCCTCAGCCTAAAGCGGATAAATCTTTACCTATTCACCGCTCTGCTCCTTTGTATGAAAATCTTTCTACCTCATCTGAGGTACTCTATACAGGTATCAAAGTAATCGACCTTATTGAGCCATATGTAAAAGGTGGAAAAATTGGTCTTTTTGGAGGTGCTGGTGTTGGTAAAACGGTATTGATACAGGAGTTGATTAACAATATCGCTAAAGCCTATTCTGGTCTTTCAGTATTTGCGGGGGTGGGTGAGCGTACTCGTGAGGGTAATGATTTGCTGCGCGAGATGATCGAAGCAGGAATCATCAACTATGGCGAGGAATTTGTAAAATCATTACATGCTGGTGGTTGGGATCTTTCGAAAGTGGATATGGAGAAACTGAAAGACTCCAAAGCAACGTTTGTGTTTGGTCAGATGAATGAGCCTCCGGGAGCCCGCGCACGTGTTGCCCTTTCAGGATTGACTGTAGCGGAATACTTCCGTGATGGTGATGGTACTGGCAAAGGAAGAGACATTCTTTTCTTCATTGATAATATTTTCCGTTTCACTCAGGCAGGTTCTGAGGTGTCGGCTCTTTTGGGTCGTATGCCATCTGCCGTGGGATACCAGCCTACACTGGCAACTGAAATGGGTGCCATGCAGGAGCGTATTACCTCAACTAAAAATGGTTCGATCACTTCCGTGCAGGCGGTATACGTACCTGCAGATGACTTGACCGACCCTGCACCTGCCACTACCTTCTCTCACCTTGATGCAACCACCGTATTGTCACGTAAGATTGCTGAGTTGGGTATCTACCCTGCGGTTGATCCGTTGGATTCCACTTCAAGAATTTTAAGAGCCGATATCGTAGGAGAGGATCACTACAACTGTGCAACTCGCGTAAAAGAAACGCTCCAACGTTATAAAGAACTTCAAGATATCATTGCCATCCTGGGAATGGATGAACTTTCGGATGAAGATAAGTTGGTCGTGCATCGCGCAAGAAGGGTGCAGCGTTTCTTATCGCAACCATTCCATGTGGCCGAAGCCTTTACCGGATTGAAAGGTGTTTTGGTTGACATCAAAGACACCATCAAAGGATTCAATATGATTATGGACGGAGAACTGGATAAATATCCTGAAGCCGCATTCAACCTGGTAGGTAGCATCGAACAAGCTATTGAGAAGGGGGAGCGCCTGATCGCTGAAGCTAATTAAGAGAAAGATGCATTTAGAAATTCTTACTCCGGAAAAAAAAGTATTCGAAGGCGAGGTACACATTGCGACTTTTCCTGGGGCAGATGGCTCGTTTCAGGTTCAAAATGATCACGCCCCTCTGGTTGGATTACTGAAAGAAGGTGATGTCATCTACAAGTCTAAAGAAGCGACCAAACAAGTAAGAATCACAGGTGGTGTTGTTGAAGTACTGAAAAACAAGGTGATCCTACTAGCTGACGGAATAGCTGATTAAATACTCTTTTAAATAAAAAAAAAGGCCCATGAGGGTCTTTTTTTATTGGCTTTTAAACCAACCCTTACCGGGAAACATTTCCTTTATAACCCCATCACGCTTGCCTGAAAAATATACGCCATCCTGAAAACTCGATGACAAAATCCAATCATCCTCGTTTTTTGGCCAGGCTTGCACGGTCGCTATCGTAGCCCCTGCACCAGTAATTTGCAACTTCACAGGTGTACCCCCTGGTTGTACTATACCATCTTCAAATTCGGAGATATTCTTAAATTTTATTTTATTCAAATATTGGGTCACCTTGGAGTCGACCGCACGATCGTTTCCAGCATACCAAATGGTGTCTCTTTTTTCCAGTACAAAACTGGAGTCAGGATAGATGAAATCGATCCGGCTCACCTCTTGCGTGACCTTTAAAAATGCTTTGTCCCTCCATTGGTTGAAAGATCTATTGAAATGAGAAGCAATAAAGCCTTCGGAAGTATACACCTCGTCTTCATTGGTAAGTCTTACATAAGTATACAAGCCCTGGATTCCATTTCCTTGTTGCTGTCCTTGCGGAAACCCAAATTTACCCACCCTGAAATCAGCAAGTTTTTCAGCGCCATCAAAAATGGTTACCCGGGTGCTATTGTCTCCCACTTCAAATGTGTCCCATTTCTCCTTCTTTCGTGATACCAGCCGTTGCACATTTAAATTCATGGCCACGCCCAACATACTATTGACAACCCCGGGCTCCGTTACCGCTTCCTTTGTTCCTGACATCACCTTCCAAATTGATCCCGTCTTAATCAATTTTAACTCTTCACCTGCTGTTGCGGAGGACTTGATTCTAACTTCGGTGACCCTGGCTGTGTCAAGCTTTACCAGTTCTTTCCGTATGTTGCTTTCCAACCTGGACGACCGAAAAACCCTGGACAAAACAAAAATACCAACCAATACAGTTAGTGCGATTAAGAGGAACTTGTTACTAAACTTCTTCATAGTTTTCACTCATTCTTTTAAATCGTTTTATTCTATTTCGCTGCATTCTGATAACCCCGTATCCCATCACGAAAAGCAAGGGTAAAAGAAAATTGGAGTACTTCAGAAGAGTTTTAGTGGAGTCTTCCAATTCATCTATGGGTCGAGAAGTAACACCCTTCGTTCTCAGCGCAATCAATCCAGTGTCATCATTCAACCAATCAATGCTATTTGACAACAAGCTTACATTATCAGCTTGCAAGTTTCGCGGTCGCTGCTGCGACCCTGAAATAGCAAAATCTCCGTCCGAAATAACAACCATCTTCGTGTCCATACTCCCAGTCAACTTACCTTCAATGGCAGCGCCTACAGTTAAGTTGCGAAGTGGAAAATCTGCATCAGTCCATTGTTTTTGCACGTTGAAATATTGAGGCGCAGGCAATGAATTAGACTTATCTGAAGTTTTCGCAATAGGCGTAAACCTTTTGGTTGAATCACCACTATAGCGAATGGTGCTGGCAAATTCCAATAAAACATTTTCCAAGCCTTTGCTGATCGGATGATCCGCAAAGGTGGATATCCTTGGTAAATATGGAAATGCAATTTGCTGTTGAAGCATGCCGAACCCCGTCTGTTGCTGCAGGGTAACAGCGCCGCAACTGGCATCAATAACGAAATTAGGTTCGACTACTATCCCCTTCTGTTGCAACCAATTCTCTAAGCCGGTATTTACAGCTGATCCAAAGGCATTTTGTAAATCCCCATTAACCCTATTCATAGCAATGGCAATTCGTCCTCCTCTCGAAAGAAAATTGTCAAGTCGGGTGAAAGTAATTGTCGGGATAGAATCTGTAGGTCGCAGGATGACCAAGGTATTGATTTGAGATGGCACATCCATTGTATCCAAATTCACTTCTTGTGTCTGGTACAACACGTTGAGTTGATTTTGCAGCTGCATTAATTCTGTTCCGGGGGGCTCGCCATGACCTTGAAGAAATCCAATGGTTGGTTTATCCGTGATCGATATTTTTTTGATGGCCGTTGACAACGCATATTCCATAGCAGTGCCGGGTTGAATAAATGGAATCACATCTGACCGATCGTCCAAAGCCACTGTAGCCCCAAGAAAAGCTTTTTGTTGCTTCACCTGATCCTTCTCTCTTACATTAATCAAAACAGGTTGGATGCCATGACTCACCGCGTCTTGTTCATTGGCTTCATTTTCATTGGGATTGATAAACTCATACAAAAGCATACCATCCGCAAGACTGGCATACTCAACCAGCATTTCCTGAAAATCCTGACGCGCCTTGCTAATGTTTGGCGGAAGATTCTCTGAAAAGTAAGCCTTAATGGTTACTGGCTCCTCCAAGTCATTCAAAATATCCTTGGTAGCCTGACTCAGCGTATACTGCTTCTCATCAGTGAAATCCAAACGCAGGTGAAATTCATTAGAGAGTAGATTGACAACTAGTAAAATAGCAACAACTAATGCAGTAGTTATATATAACTTTTGCTTCATAGTACTAATCAGTATTCCGTTTGGTTAATGAAAGCTCAGAAAGGAAAAGGCCAAGAAAAATAATAGAGCCAAAATAGATGAGGTCTCTGGAATCGACAACACCTCTGGAAATTCCATCAAAATGAATAGACATACTCAGTGTTTGAAAGAGCTGGCCCATGAATCCTGAAAAATTATTGGCCAATACATCAAAAATAATATGAAAGAATAGGCCTATTAACAAGGCTGAAAGAAATGCCACAATCTGATTACTGGTAATGCTGCTTGCATACAATCCTATACTGATGTAGGACGCACTCATTAATAGCAATCCGAGGTAACCACACAGTACCTGCCCTAAATCCATATTGCCGATGTTGTAAATAGTGACCACATAAGGGAGCGTGAAGGCCAAAGCAATGGCCACCAACAACAAAGTGGATAGAAATTTACCCATTACCACCTCCCGATCTGCAACCGCTTTGGTCAAAAGCAACTCAATGGTTCCAGATTTTTTTTCCTCAGCCAATAGCCTCATGGTTAGCGCTGGAATAAAAAAGAACAACGTCCAATAGGAAATACCAAAGAAGGATTGAAGGCTAGCCTGACCTACTAAAAAAATATCCTGACCAAATAGCCAGGTGAAGAAACCACTAAAGCCCAGAAACAAAATCAAGATAATGTACGCAATCAATGAGTCAAAGAATGATTGCAGTTCACGTTTTGTAATTACCCAAATCGTATGCATATCAATTCATTGTTAAATTTCTGAAAATATCTTCCAGGCGAGTTTCCACAGGAATCAATTCGCTTAATACCCATCCTTTATCAACGCACAGTTGAAAAATATCCCTCTTGGAAGAAGCCCCGGTTTTACTTTGCACTTCAAATCGGTTTAAACTTTTATCTACGAGTTCAACCCGATCTGTATTTGCTAATTTCCGAAGCTCGTTACGTATGGTTTCAGCAGATCCTTCTTCAATTCTTACTTTTATCAACTCCTGCCCTGTAGCTTGCTTGCGCAAAGTGTCTGCCGTTCCATCTGCCACAATCTTCCCTTTGTTAATGATCAGAATTCTGTCGCAAGTGGCTTCTACCTCGGGTAAGATATGGGTGCTGAGTATCACCGTTTTTTCCTTGCCCAATTCGCGTATCAACTTTCTAATTTCCACAATTTGATTGGGATCAAGCCCCGTAGTAGGTTCATCCAAAATTAGAATCTCAGGATCGTGTATCATGGCCTGAGCCAGGCCCACGCGTTGCCTATATCCTTTTGACAGTTCACCGATTTTTTTGTGCTTTTCATTGTTAAGGCCACACACCTTAATCATTTCTCTGGTGCGTGCATCTATTTTTTCCTTGGCAATACCCTGTAGTGATGCACAAAATTCCAGATAATCAATCACAGGCATTTCCATGTATAGCGGATTATTTTCTGGTAAATAGCCAATGTGCCTTTTTATGAGATCACCATTTTCAGCTATTGACTTATCGCCAAATGTGACCTGGCCCTCTCCTATACCTAGATAGCCAGTGATCATTTTCATAGTGGTGCTTTTACCCGCCCCATTAGGACCAAGAAATCCTAATATCTCACCAGTCTTAACCTCAAAGGATAAATTATCAACCGCCTTTTGAGGTCCATACTGCTTGGTTAAATTACGTATGGTAATGTTCATTGTTTAGTTACGTTTGAGCCAAAAAATGCACTAAACTTTTATTGACCTGTAGTGGTCAATACTTTAACAGATGCAAAAATATATTTTTCTACAAAAAAATAAAGGCCTCCTTTAAAAAAGAGACCTTTACAAATACTTGTATTGAAAAATTCTATTGCCTTACCAACCACTTAACGAAGAAGACCACACCAATGATCAAGGCAATTCCCCCTATGATATAGAAAACATCTCCACTGATAATCAGAGCCACCAATCCAACTGCGCCAAAAATAGCCGCCAGCTTAAGGTCATTGTCCATGTCATTAGTACTTTTTGCAGCCTTCACACTCTCCTTCTTCACCTTGATGAATTTCTTTAACTCACTTCTAAATCCTCTACGCTCGGACTTTGTCATTTGCAAGTAAGTCTTTTTGATTGTGGTTGCGGGCAACACCTCCTCGTTGTTCTGAAATTCAGTGATCATAATCTTATTTTCCTTACTTGCTAATAATGCTTCAGGATTGACCACTGCAGATTCATAGGCTACCGTCAAATCAACTTCCTGACCCTTCTTGCCTGAGTTATAATCGTAGTAGTCAAAATGGTAAGCATATCTAGGTGAAGTGCAAGAAACAATTGCAATGGAAACAAACAGAAAATAGAATGTTGATTTCATACGTGTGTGATTTTTGTTTGAAACAGTCGATTACTTACATATTTTCAAATAAAAGTATCAAAATAACTTATAATTTATAAGTAATTCCAAAAACACCTCCAGAGGCATACCCCCCACCAAACTCCAAATTCAATCCAAATTTTTCTGAGAAAAAATACCGACAACCAATCTGTCCATCAAGACCAATGCCTGAAGCCTTTGCATTGTTAAATTGTTCATTGCTAGACCAAAGATAATAGCCGAGTGTTAAGCCAGCATATAAAT
>DATCZR010000199.1:0-7256 GCA_036525835.1 Cyclobacteriaceae bacterium | reverse complement strand
GCTTAGGAGATTTATTATGAAAATCTACAAACCGTTCAATTTCATGGTGCCCGCATTGACTATCATTGGCTTGTTAGTCACACAAAGTTCCTGGGCCGAACCAAAGGTCCCAGAGAATATGGTTATGGTCCCTGGTGGACCCTTTCTGATGGGTATAGACAAAGAAGTTGACCCGAAAACCAAGAATATGTCCAAACGCCAACAACTCAGATATGCGGTATCTCGAGAAGCATTTCACGATGAAGGCCCCGCCCACACTGTTAATTTGGACACGTTTAATATCGACAAGTATGAAGTTTCCAACGAACAATACGGACAGTTTATTAAAGCTACCGGCCATCCTGCGCCTGCCTATTGGGATGATCATAAACGTAATCAACCCAGACAACCGGTCAGCGGTGTGAACTGGCATGACGCCAATGCCTATTGCAGTTGGGCGAATAAACGTCTTCCCACCGAGGCCGAATGGGAAAAAACCGCACGGGGGCCCAATGGTTACAAGTATCCCTGGGGGGATGAATTAAATGAAAATAACGGAAACTTCGGCCGCAAAAAAGAATTCACCGCCGATGTGGACTCTTACCCAGAAGGGAAAAGTGGTTACGGGGCTTACAACATGGCTGGAAACGTATTTGAGTGGGTACAGGATTGGTATGATCCTCATTATTACAAAGCTTCCAAGCATAGCTTAAACCCTACCGGCCCCAAAGAAGGAGCTTTTCTAAGCGCTACCGGTACCTACTTGGACAGAATTGCCGTTGGAAAGAAAAGAGCTATTCGCGGAGGATCCTGGTATGCCCCTGCCGCAACCGTGACGACCACCCATCGATTCTGGAATGATCCCATGAACAACAGTTATGGAGTGGGTTTGGGATTTCGTTGTGCTCGCTCGGTAGAAACTGATGACGCACTTGAAGGACGAACTTTTTATATGAACGCCTTGATCCATATGGGTGCGGAAAAATATCCTCAGGCTCTGAAATCTATTGAAAAAGCCTTGAGCTTGGAATCCAATAACCCGGAATACCTCGAACTGAAGAAAATGATTCAGAAACAGGCCCGGTAACGACAACCTTTAGTATTGATCCAAGAGGAGAGGGGTGTAGCCCCCCTCCTCAGATTAAACCTCTGGAGAAAATCCAGACTACCTGGAAAATAAGTGATGAGACACAGCGTAAACAAAAACCAATTTTTTATTTTAATAAGGATGGTTCTTGTTTGGGTGGCTTTGTCATCAATTAATCCAGGATTGAGTTTCGGTGAGAATACCCCGAGTAAAGAAACTTCTTTAGCCACCACGCAAGCCAGACTGGCAGTCGAACTTGCCTGGGATATGTATCATCATGCGGCTCTCGGAGGAACACTTGCATCCCCGACAATTCAAACGGAATTGGAAATGAATCTTCATAAATCTCGTGCGCTTTTGGCGGAAGCTTATGAGTCCGAGGAAAGAGGCGATATACAAAAAACCCAGATGTTGATCCAACAAATATTGAAAATCACAAAAAAAGTAATCACCAAAAGTCAGGAGCTTAAAGAATGATAGCTAGGCGAAAGTTTTTACATATGACCGTTATTTTAGGCCTGATTTCTTCATTTCATTTCTTAACCGAAGTCCATGCAAATGATTTAAACCCAACAAGCCGGGATCCGGTCGAAATGAAGATCATTCCTGCGGGCGAATTCCTGATGGGCAGCAAACCGGCAGAGGGAAGACCGGATGAGCGGCCTCAAAGTAGAGTTTATTTGGATGCCTATGAAATAGATATTTATGAAGTCACTAACGAGCGCTATTTGAATTTCATTCATTTGACAGGGCGAAAAGAACCGCCGAATCCATATGGAGAAAGACTGTTGTCACAAGAAGACGGTATTGGTTCATTGCCGGTGGTTCAAGTGACTTGGTACGACGCGGTGGATTACTGCAGATGGGCTGGGAAGCGCTTACCAACGGAAGCGGAATGGGAAAAAGCTGCCCGAGGTTTAAATGGTTCCATTTATCCTTGGGGAATACAGTTACCCAAAACACGCTTAGTCAATTTCGAAAAAAATTGGGATGGAGTTCGCACCCTTTGGCCTGTTGGTTCCAAACCTGAGACTTCTTCTCCCTTTGGGGTTCATGATATGGCGGGAAATGTTCGTGAATGGGTAAGGGACTGGTATGCGCCGGATTATTACGATTATAGACCTACAAAAAATCCAAAGGGCCCTAATAACGCAATATTAAAGGTTATTAAAGGCGGATCTTGGCACAGTTTCAAATCTGATATACGCCCTGCGTCAAGGGGAAAAGGTGGATTCGCTCTTAAAACAGATGGGATCGGTTTTCGCTGTGCTAAGCAAATCAAGTAATTTTAAAAAAATTATTTCAGGAGGCCTTATGAGGTCATCAATACATTCATCAATTACTGAGACTTTATTAATCGTAATTTTGACAATTATGTTTTGTATGGCCTCTTTGGAAGCTCAAGGCAAAGAGATGTCTCCCCTCGAGGATATGGTTTTAATTAATCCAGGGGGATTTATGCGGGGAACGGACAAACCATCCGGTATATTTAAGGATGAAAGTCCCGCAAAGATGATTTATCTCAGCGCTTATTACATAGATAAATATGAAGTTTCCAATGCCCAGTATACCGAGTTTATAAAAGCCACCGATCACGCAGCGCCTGCCTATTGGGACAACCACCAATTAAATCGACCCGACCAGCCCGTTACTGGCGTGAACTGGTACGACGCTAACGCCTATTGCCATTGGGCCAACAAGCGCCTACCCACGGAAGCGGAATGGGAAAAGGCCGCGCGAGGTCCTGCCGGTTTGAAATACCCGTGGGGCAATGATCTTGATTATAGCAAGGCCAACTTCGCCAAAGGCAAAACAGGCCAGAAGCATATTACGGCACCTGTAAATGCTCATCCGGAAGGCAAGAGTTATTATGGAGTTTACAACATGGCTGGCAACGTATTTGAGTGGGTCCAGGACTGGTATCACCCAAATTACTATACAACTTCAACCGTCACCAGAAATCCAAAAGGACCTTCCATTGATGCCTCATCTGGACAGCAGGAAACTCGCAAAAAACAGTTGGCAGTGGTTAAAAAAAGAGTGATACGGGGCGGGTCTTGGTTTGCGCCGGCTCAAAGCATCACGACCACGCATCGATTCTGGAACGATCCAATGAATAATTCCTATGGGGTAGGACTCGGCTTCCGATGTGCTCGCGACGTGGAAACGGATTCTTCTATGCAGGCGCGCTCCTTTTATATGGATGCCCTGGTTCAGATGGGTGCGCAAAAGTATAAAAAAGCGATGGCTTCTGTTAATCAAGCCATTCAAGCGGATCCGGGTAATAAAGAATACAAGGCGCTGAAAGCCATCATAAAAGAAAAAGGTCAATTTTAAATTGTGATAACTCAATCTATTTAAATGGATTGTAAAAATGAAAAACCTAATTTTAACTGCATTCATATTTTTTTCATATTTATTGATTACAGCTTGTACGGTTGAACCTCGAAAAACAGTACCCAAGGAATTCAAGGTGGGACAAACACACTTCCACCGGGTATGCGCCAATTGTCATGGGCCTGATGCCATGGGTGGAAACAAAGCCCCTAAATTGGTTCAAGAAAAATACTCATCTAAAAATTTTTCGAATGGAAAAATAGCCCGAACAATTTTGAATGGGTCTAACTCGGGCTCTATGCCCTCTCAGAAAGGCAAGGTATCGGATAAAGAAATAAAAGAGATAATCAAATACCTTAGGTATTCACAAAAAATCTACAAGGCTGCATCTTAAAGATTAATAAATTTGGAGATTAGGATGTTCAAAATTAGAACCGACACACCTTTCCTCTGCTGCTGGACTTTCCTCCTCTTCAGTTTTTGTATGCAACCTATAAATATTGTTTGGGCCAACGAATGTCCGCAATCAAGAAAGACTCAAAAAGCACCCGAAAGCTATCAAAGTAAAAAAAGCCCATTGAGAAATGAACCGCGACATATAAAAAAGGGAAAGGTTCTTTCGCATATAAAGGCCAAACCAATTGCTTGCAAGCAATGTCACGGGATGCAAGGGGATGGCAATGGCTCCATGGCTTTAAATATGAACCCCAAACCTAGAAATTTTACTTGTAAGGACACCATGGATCAAATTCCTGATGGACAGTTATTTTGGATTATAAAAAATGGCTCTAAAGGGTCCTCCATGCCATCTTACAAACATCTTTCAGACAAAAAGGTGTGGCAATTGATCCAGTATATTCGTTCATTAACAAATCCAGAATCTTAATCTATTTTTATTTTATGAATTTGGCATGGTCAGAGACAACCTCTTTAAAGGATAAAGATAAAGGTGAGCCTGCAATAGAAGAAGTTGAACCTTGGGGAGCTTTTAGAGGCTGGAGTCCAGCGGTTCCTTATGGTCAAAATTCTGCAAATCCTGTTGATAAAGAAAATACAAATCCAGATCGACAGATTAACGAAGAAATTTCAATGGACAATGAGGATGACCAATTAATTTCTACTTTAAATGATCAGATTCCCCAAGATATTGATGAAGATAAATCGGGGAATGCCATTAGAAACTGACGTCCTAGAGTTTATTAGGGCGATTATATTTAATTATATTGGAGAAAATTATGTCGGATTTTAAACATGGAGTTGTATTGGTAGGTCACGGAGGTATTCCAAGTGATTGTCCACCTGAGCATATATCAAAGTTTAAGCGCCTGGAGAGCCAAAGAAGAAAACAGAATCTCCCTCCATCTGATGAAGAGATTGAGGTAGACAAAATTATTCGAAATTGGCCAAGGACCGCTGAAACTGATCCTTATCAGGCTGGTCTGGAGGCAGTAGCTAAGAGCCTTCAATCAAGGTTAAATGGGGCGCGACTGGAAATTGCCTACAACGAATTTTGTGCTCCTACTCTCAAGGAAGCTGTTGGATCTTTGATCAATAAAGGGTTTGCTGATATTACCGTCATATCTACTATGTTTACACCAGGTGGATCTCACTCTGAAATTGAAATTCCTGAAGAAGTATCTGAATTAAATAAAATATTTCCCGATATAAATGTTAATTTTGCCTGGCCGTTTGACTTGGAGCATGTCGGTAAATTTCTAAGCGAACACATAGAGCTTCATCGAAAAGACATTAAATGTGAATCATCAAAAATCTGAGGAATTAATTACAATGATTCAAGTGACCTATATTAGTTCTGAAACGCGACCAATGCTTCAGCATGATTTAGATGATATTTTAAGCAAAAGCCGTAAAAACAATATTGAACTGGGAATAACGGGAATGCTGCTTTATGGGAACAATACGTTTATTCAAATACTGGAGGGGGACGAAAAATCTGTTGATAACTTGCTACTCAAAATACGAAAGGACCCTCGACACACGGACTTCAGAATGGTTGCTAAAAAAGAAATCAAGCACCGTCAATATTCCGAGTGGAGTATGGGTTTTAAAAATATCACCAAGGATAATTTTGAGTTAATCGAAGGAATTCATAATTTAGATCACAAGGATTTCAATACATCCTTCCTGGCCAATCATGCAAGTATAGTCGATGCCTTAATGGAGCATTATCGCAAAGAACGGTCAAAAAGAATCAAGAATGAGGAATTATCTTTACATGAAGAAGACAAGCTGATCGTTGCGCTTCATCATACTATTCGAGCAGTAGTAAAAATTTTAGCGGTCTTCATGGTTTTTGTGATCATCCTCGGAATTGTAGATGTCATTTACAACATTTACGAGAATTTAATCTCTCCAGGCTTGACTAATTATAAAATAAACTCAATTGTTTCTACATTCGGCGGTTTCCTGGCTGTTCTCATTGCCATCGAGATATTCATCAATATCACATTGTATATTCGTAAAGATGTCATACACATAAAATTGGTCGTTGCAACAGCACTTATGGCTATTGCTCGAAAGGTGATTATTTTTGACTTCAAACAAATTACACCAATTTATATTTTCGGTACGGCTTCGGTTATCCTTGCATTAGGTATTACTTACTGGCTTATTAGGGAGGATGCACAACTGCATGACGAGCGACAAACTTGAGTATAGAAAATAAAAATCAAGGAATCTCTTTTGTAAAAACATGAAACGCCTGGCCTATATATTTATCTGTATTGTGATCGCATCCGCTTGTCAACAAAGCATCGAATACGGTGCATATGTTGATCAAAACCAGCAAGGGAAGGAAGTTTTTTATAAAGACATTGCCTTTTGTAAGGAATACGCAGATTTACACGCTGGAAGAAGCGAAGGAAGTCAAGCTGCTGGAGAACGGTTTGTTCAAAAACAAAATTTATTTTCTCTTTGTATGGAGAAGAAACAATGGATCACAAAACCTTAGGCCGACTTTATATTTGTAACTATTGGACGAAAAAAATATCTAATATTCATTTTGTTTGCATATTAGCTATCCTGTACCTGCTCAGCCCAATTGTGGTATTGGCCGAACAGGAAGTGCCGCTTGAAATTCCAAAAATGGAAGGTTCAAAAAGTTTTGATTCTGAAATAGGTCAGCTCAATAATAAAGGCATTCATTTGTATCAACAGCGTAATTTCAAACAAGCAGGCGACCAATTCAAGAAGGCCTTAAATCTGGCTGAACAATTCCGAGACCCCAGCCAAGGAATAATGCATTTTAATTATGCTCTGAGTATGCATCATCTGGGAAATCATAAAGAAGCTTTAAAGGAGCTTTACTCAGCTAGAAGGTATGCTCGAGGAAATCCAAAAATACTTAATTCGGAATTATTGAGAATGTATGAATGTGGACTTAACCCAAGCGTTCCCTGTGTGGATAATGTTCCTCTAGAAATGAATATCGAAGGATCTCATTAGTTATATTTAACTAAAAAAAGAGTCAATTTCTTTTTATTTTAAACACTTAAACCTTAATTTTAACAGATATCTTTAGTACTTCGGAATACTACAATTTTATTATTCAGAAATTTATTTAGTTTTCTGAATGCTTATATTCCGCATTATTAATTTTCAATAACTTTGAGGTTTGTATGAGATTAATTATTAATAAATATTCTACATTTGAAATACTTGTGATTGCCTTCGCATTTTCATTGCTTACGGGTTGCAGTTCCCTTAAATCCAGCCACAATAGCGATGTTCAGCTGACTGAAGGATCGCCTGAAATCACTAAGAAGGGAGTTGAGAGGAACTATAATATTACCGGAAAAGCCTCCATGAAACGTCTTCACACTGGAGAGAATGG
>DATCZR010000198.1:0-3044 GCA_036525835.1 Cyclobacteriaceae bacterium | reverse complement strand
AGTATTTACCTGTTGATGGAATGAGCTGCATCAATCCTTTTGCTCCTGCCCAGGATTCGGCGGTAGGAATAAAATTCGACTCCTGATAAATCATGGAAGCAAGCAAACGCCAGTCCCAATCCAGTTCTTTAGCTTTCTCTTTGATAATATCATCATAAATAGAAATTTTATTTCCTCCCAATGATGAAAAATCGCTTGTCCTTCTAATGACAGAGGTACGTGGGCTATTGAAATACCTATTATAGATTACGTTGAAAGCACCAGATTTTTTTAGCTGTGCAAACCAATTGTTAATTGCGGTCAATAGTGCTGGAGAATTTTTACGTACCGCCCAGGCAATTCTTTGCGGCAAACTAATCATGGTGTTTACATCCAGGTTGGGATAATAAGCCGCGTTCACCATCGCAATGGTTTGATCCGTAACCGTAAATTTAATTTCACCTTCAGCCACTTTTTTAATCAATGATTCAGTTTCGGCACTTGCACTATCTTCTTCAATGATGATTTGCCCTCCAATTTCCTGAGATAAGTTCTCCAACCTGTCTTTAAATGAAGATCCATATTTGACATAAACTTTTTCGCCAATTAAATCAGACGGGGTTCGCACCATTTTCTTCTCTGCCAGATGCGGATTATCACTCCAATTGTCAGGTTTGCGCTGTACCAATACCTGACTGGTGTTGAAATGTGTTTCAGTGAATTCAACCAACTTTCTCCTTTCGGTGGTCACTGTTAAAGGAAAAGCAATGATGTCGCCACTTCCATTGTTAAGCATATTTATGGCATCCTCGATGCTAGTGATCACCTTTATCCGAAGATCAACTCCCAAATAAGAGGCAAGTCTGCTTAATAGTTCATATTCATAACCCATTGGCCCCCCTTTATAATAGAAATAACTCATGGAATTATTGTCAACCAGGGCAACCATAAAGCCCCGTTTCTTAATGGCATCAAGATCTATTTTTACATTGGCACCTCTGGGTTTATCTTCTTGGTCAACTGGAGGATTGCAAGAGGCAAGCACTACCAGAAGGATAATGATACAATTCCTGAATAAAGAGGCATTAGCCATATATTGAATGTAATCAATATGCTATAAAATCGAAAGACCTAAATTAGGACCTTCTAATTTGTCATCATCCCTAGTCAATAGTTCAGTCCTGGGATTATATTTTTATGATGTGATTCGTCTGGCAATAACATTAGTAATTCTTTGCTATGTCATCCCCACATGGGGACAGCGAAAAGACTCTACCCAAAATAACGGTCTGGTCAATCGACTGAAAGAGACCGAAGTCACAGAAAAAGCTATTAATTCCATTTTACGAAAGCCAGAGGCTGATAGTGTTTTCAATTTTAAAAGTGAAGACGCCTTTATGCCTTACGCAGGAAAAATAATCAGGCACATCAACATTCGGCCATTACATTTTAATAAGATCATCCAAGACACTACCAAGGTATTCAGAAACAAACTCATTCGAATTGGCGAGGGGCTTCACTCAGACACACGAGAACGATATATTGAGCACAATCTATTTATTAAGGAAGGACAACCATTAAATCCTTATCGACTGGCAGATAATGAACGCTTTCTTCGTGATCTCAACTTCATCAAAGACTCAAGAATTTTTGTTGTACCCTATGACGAAGACGCAGACTCGGTCGATTTACTTGTCATGACCCGAGATGTGTTTAGCCTGGGAGCATCGTTAGATCCCAATAGCACCACATCGGCTAATTGGCTGTTTGAGGAAGCTAATTTTTTAGGAACAGGTTTGAGATTTGCGTACACGGGGCTTTATGATTCTGATCGCAGGCCCCAATTTGGTTCGGCCTATTCAATAAGACAAAACTCGATGCTGGGCACTTTTGTAAATGGCACCATCGGATATTCTACCATTGATAATGCAAGGAGTTTAGGAAATGAAAATGAGTCCGCTGCTTACCTGCGACTTGACCGTCCGCTGTTTATGCCTTATACCAGATGGGCTGGTGGAGTTGAGTTAAGTAGAAATTGGTCCAGCAATGTATTTCAAAAAGCGGATTCTGTTTTTGCGGACTATACCTACCGTATTCAGGATTACTGGGCAGGTATTTCATTTGGTGAAGAGCGCGCCACCAGGCTGGGCCGTGAAAACCGACACCGCAGATTTTTATCCGCACGTGTGCTGGATCAACATTTTACTCAGTCACCCAGTATAGAATTAAGTGCAACTGATCAACTATTGTATTCCAATAGATTGCTTGCCCTGGCACAGTTAACCTTATTTAAACAAGACTTCTATAAGACAAAATATATTTATGGATTTGGCAGAACTGAAGATGTGCCCTACGGATATTCCATGTCATTCACCGCTGGATGGGAAAGACAATTTGGCTTGGATAGGCCTTATGTGGGAATGGAGGTACAAAAATCTTTTACTAACAATGGAAACATCATTACCCTGGATGGACAATTAGGTGGATACACAAGAAGCAACAAAGCTGAGGATACCAACTTAAAACTGACGGCTACCTACTTCACCAAATTGTATGAATATAAGAAACTGAAAATTCGTCACTTCATGGAGATTGGGTTCAATCAAATCTATCAACGGAATATTAAGGCACCCCTGAATATCAGCCATGAAAATGGGATTCAGGGATTTCGTACAGATAGTCTGTTTGGTGATTTGCGGATCAGGACCCGGATATTGGCCATCGTTTTTACCGATTGGAAACTTTTAGGTTTCAACTTCGCAGTGGTCCCCCAATTTGATTTTGCGTATTTAGGAAAACAGGAGGCAACACCAATCAACAGCAATTTTTTTCAAGGCTACTCCCTGGGGTTGAGAACAAGAAATGAGAACCTGATTTTCAATACCCTCGAGCTACGCGGATTCTTTTTCCCCAATACAGTTGAAAGCATTAACCAATTCAGGGTGAACATTACCGCTAACATTCGAATCAAGTATCCCACTACCCTGGTAAGAGCCCCTGAAACCATTTTCAACTAGTTAACGTGCTGATATTCAAAGAATTTACTATTTTTGTGAAACTATCTG
>DATCZR010000197.1:0-4372 GCA_036525835.1 Cyclobacteriaceae bacterium | reverse complement strand
GGGTATACCCCTTCTATCCCCTCTCCATTTTGCAAATGACAGGTCACACAGTTGGCGGTGTAAATCTGCTTGCCTCGCTCCATGCTCGCTTTTAGATCAGTATTTTGGTCAAATGAGAATATGGTAGCGGCAAGGGTAGCCAAGAATAACATCCGAATTATTGACTTCATATTGAAGAAATTCCAGTGAAGGTAATCAATTGACTCGTTTCATTGAATTGCCATATTGCTAAATGGTCAAAATGAAGATGCCGGAGAATATCCGGCATCAATCATCGCTAACCAACCAACTTCACTAATCATTCGTTTAGCGCCCACTCATATTCGTAGTAGGCCACTTGATAATCTATTGGAATCTTTGTAGTTCTGAATCTATTGATCCAATTCAAGACCGATTTACCATCTGTGGTAAAATCACTGCTGTACCATTCAAATATTTTTGATAACTCAACTCTTTTTTGTTTGCTATCCACCCTTAACCATCTGCCATTATTAACCGTGATTTTAGTCCTTTGTTCAAGTTGATCTTCCACATTTTCTTTAGTAAATGCTCCATTCAATAGTGGAGGACAGCTTTTGGCGGCACAAACCAATACAAAGTGAAGTCTGGCATCTTTATAGGTCGAGATAAGTTTGTCTTTCTCCAACTTGTTCAGCGTTAGCTGTTCACCAGCAACCAGGTGATCTTTCTTGTCAAAGAAGCCCTCAATGTCCATCGGGGATTTTACCGGATAATGCTGAACAATGGAGTAGATCACAATGAGGTTATAAGCGTTGATATAAAACGCCCTTTTGAATTGGCTGTCGGCATCTGCCAATGATACTTTGCCTATATTATTATAGAGTTCGTCTATCTCGGCTCTATGCGTTTTGATCTTAGTATAGGCCACAGATCCACTGTTAACATACTTTTTTAAAAACGAATCTGCAGATTTTGTGAAATCAGCAAGGTCATAGGCCTTTGAGACGCCTGAGATGGAGATAATCAATACTAAAGTGAACCATTTTTTCATGGGTTAAGAGATTTTAATTGTTTATTGAGTACGATAGCTTATACATGCAAGGTATATGCCATGTATCGAAACGAAAGTGAAAGCTGTTCTGTTCCAAACTATTGTCTGCTTTAGGACAAATAGGAGTTTGATTTTATACAATTGTCAAGACCATTGCGGAATGACATAATTTCACTTACTTTTCTTTGCACTGAAAATGGCATGGTATCTCACCTTGTAGTTTTAACTTGCACCTAAACTGATGAGGCATATTGTAATTATAGGGAATGGAATTTCTGGCGTAACGGCCGCACGTCACATCAGAAAGCGTAGTGAAGACAGGATCACTATTGTTTCGTCAGAAACTGAGCATTTTTTTTCACGCACGGCTCTCATGTACATCTACATGGGGCATATGAAATACAACAACACCAAGCCCTATGAGGACTGGTTTTGGAAGAAAAATAAAATTGATCTTGTCAAGGATCACGTCATTAAAATTTCAACTGCCGAAAAGATGTTGGAAATGGCGAGCGGAACCAGCATTCAATATAATGTTCTCATCGTTGCTTGTGGTTCGAAGTCGAATAAATTTGGCTGGCCAGGACAAGACCTGAAAGGAGTGCAGGGCCTTTACGGCATTCTTGATCTCGAAGAAATGGAACGGAGTACAGCTGGAGTTAAGCGGGCGGTAATTGTAGGCGGTGGTTTGATTGGGATTGAGATGGCAGAAATGCTTTTGTCAAGGAAAATAGAAGTGACTTTTCTAATTCGTGAAAAAGCATTTTGGCACAATGTGCTTCCGCTTCAGGAAGCGCAATTGATATCACGACATGTCAGGGAACACCATATTGATTTACGGGAAGAAACTGAGCTACAAGAAATCCTGCCAGACACACATGGGAAAGTTAAAGGAGTGGTGACTAAAACAGGAGAAAAAATAGATTGTGAGTTTGTAGGATTGACAGTGGGTGTGTCTCCTAACATTGATTTTTTGAAAGATTCAGGAATTGATATTAAACGGGGTGTATTGGTTAATGAGTATCTAGAAACCAATGTACCAGATGTATATGCCATTGGCGATTGTGGGGAACGCACTTATGACCTTCCTGGAAGAAGGAATATTGAGCAGGTATGGTACACTGGACGCATGATGGGTGAAGTGGTAGCTCAAACCATCTGTGGAGACAAGACAAAATATGAACCCGGGCCATGGTTCAACTCAGCCAAATTTTTTGATATCGAATATCAGACTTATGGAAATGTATGGAATGAATTAAAACCTGATGAAGCAGAGTACTATTGGGAGTATCAAGGTGGGAAGAAAGCCATGCATTTTGTGTGGGATAAGTCTTCATTTCAATTTTCAGGAATCAATGCCTTTGGAATAAGGCTTCGTCATGAAAATTTTGATCGGTGGCTGCGCGAAAAGAAAAGCATATCATTCGTACTTACTCATCTTGCTGAAGCTAATTTTGATCCGGAGTTTTTTGACAGGCATGAAGATGAGATCGTAGACCAGTTTTTCAAGATATTTCCGAATTTAAAACTAGAAGCAGCGAAGGCTTGATCATGAAAATACTAAGGAGCATTGGACTCGTATTATTTCTGGCATCACTGGGATTATTTCTTGGTCTGTTTTTCATGTCGGACTATACGCTCACTTCTGATATTTTCAATTCAAAAATCAAACAAGAACATCAGGAGGCATTGCTTCCAGTGATGGAAGAAATATTTGATAAAAAATATGTAAGCACTTTTTCATTTGCCAGTGCGATTAGTGAGAAAGTAAATTTGGTTAACGAACAATTTTGGCAAGCCCAACAATGGGATAAAGTTATTTATGATGACTACGTAGGATCGCTTACCAAGACAGCCACTTCCGGAATTGTAGTAACGCATACGTGGTTTTTCTTTATCCTGATTTTTGGTGTAGGCGTAATTGGCGCATTGTTATTCATTTTGCCCAAAGCACAGCTAGAGCCAGCTGGAATAAAAAACAATGGAATTTTTCATCATGCATTGAATAACCGAGGATGGATAGGCATCGTGATTGGTACTTTACTAATCGGATTCTATATCATCATCTATTTCTATGATGCCTATATCATGAATTGGATCATTTTGGTGGAGCCTTTAAAAAAAGTAATTGTTCCGGAAGGAGAATCCAGTCAATGGTTCTTATATGGATTCCTATACACGTTTGCTGTTTTGGTGATGGGAGTGAGGATGATTGTGAAATACAGACACAGCAAGTATCAAATTTTCCGCACGCTCTCGGTTATGTTTTTTCAATTGGCATTGGCATTTCTGATTCCTGAGATTTTGGTCAGGCTTAATCAGCCCTACTTTGATTTCAAAAACATGTGGCCGCTAGACTATGATTTTTTTGATGCCTGGCATATTAATATGCTCACTTCGGCAGGGGGAATTGGCCTTTTCATGTTTGTGTGGGGAATCTCTTTATTTCTAGTAGGCGTCCCTGTCTTTGTTTATTTTTTTGGTAAGCGATGGTATTGCAGTTGGGTTTGTGGTTGTGGAGGCCTGGCCGAAACAGCGGGCGATCCTTTCCGACATTTATCAGATAAATCACTGAAGGTCTGGAAAATTGAGCGATGGCTAATCCATGCCGTATTGGTGTTTGCCATTATCATGACGGGGGCGGTGTTGTATAATTTCATTTCAGGAACTTCTTCCATTCTAGGTTTCGATACTTATACCTATCTGAGAAAACCTTACGGTTTTATGATTGGATCCATTTTCTCAGGTGTAGTAGGTACTGGTTTTTATCCTTTCATGGGCAACCGCGTGTGGTGCCGTTTTGGTTGTCCGTTGGCTGCTTATTTGGGATTTGTTCAACGCTTCAAATCCAGATTTCGAATTACCACCAACGGGGGGCAGTGTATTTCATGCGGCAATTGTTCCACCTATTGTGAAATGGGAATAGATGTCAGGTGGTATGCGCAGCGAGGTCAAAACATTATCCGTTCATCTTGTGTTGGGTGTGGCGTGTGTTCATCAGTATGTCCGCGTGGTGTCCTTAACCTTGAGGTTAAAGATGAAAAGGGTAGATTTGGACAGCCCGTCTTGTTGGGAAATAACCATGTGGAGTTGCCAAAAATAAATTCTGTGAATTGATTGTCCTTATTTGTTGATTTGCAGACTTTTTAAGACGTGAACAAACCTATTATTTCGGTT
This sequence comes from Cyclobacteriaceae bacterium, assembly GCA_036525835.1. GTDB lineage: Bacteria > Bacteroidota > Bacteroidia > Cytophagales > Cyclobacteriaceae > ELB16-189. The sequence continues at coordinate 183 of DATCZR010000197.1, read as the reverse complement.
ATTATTCCAGCTTTCAATGAAGAAAATGGAATTAGTGAGGTATTAAAAGAAATCCCAAAGGATTTGGTCAGTGAAATCATTGTGGTGAATAATGCCTCCACTGATAACACTGAAAAAATTGCGAAGGAATGTGGCGCTACCGTGCTAAGGGAGCCTGTTTCTGGATATGGAAGAGCGTGCCTT
>DATCZR010000196.1:0-3983 GCA_036525835.1 Cyclobacteriaceae bacterium | reverse complement strand
TGGGTTTGAATCTTTTATAGTGCAACGACTTGACATCGCAATTGAAGTTGAGATACAGGTTGGGTGAAATGTTGAAGTTAAAATCATTTGAACCTTCTTGTCCAAATCCGATTTCAAACAAGTGGTCCAGGTCAATGAAATCCGATTTCAGATCAGTTTCAATCCCAATTGGCTGATTTTCAAATAATAAAAACGTAATGATGTTCTTAAAAAATCCGTTTAGTTCGAAGTCACTGTGTTCCAGTTTTCCGTTCACATTGCTTAAAGCCAAATCGTTGTTGGTGAACCGGAATGCCCCACTTAAATTTTCAAATTGAATATCCTGGTCACCGTAGTTGAAGTTTAATCGCCTCATTTCAATAGCACCATTGGCTATCACTTGTTGTGCAGTGGTCTTTTTCTTAAGAAGTGAAGTTTGACCTGCAAATGATATATCAATGCTCAGATCACCTGTAAGATTTTGAACGCCATTGATAGGATAAAAATTTTCGATGGAGGAAGCATCAAGGTCACCTTTAAAAACAAAAGTCACGTAAGGGTTTTCAAAATTTAGGACGGATAGGTCTGCTTGAAAGAACCTTTCATTAAGTGCCCCATTCACATTTTTCAAAAAAAGTGCAGCTTCAGAAAAATCAGCCGTGGATGGGCTGGTGAAGGAGCCCTCCAGATTAGCCTTTTCGATGCGGGACTTATAGTCAGGATGATAAAGGGTTGTGTTGTTGCAACCAAAACGAATTGAGAGGGATGGATCATTTCTTTCACTGATCTCGCCTTTTAAGTTCAAACTAAAATAAACATTTCCATCACTTTCGTACTTCGACAGACGTGTGTTGGTACTTTCAGGCATCAGCGACAACAATGTTTGGATATCTGTGTTTTTGCCATCGCAAGCAACGTCAATAGAATTTTTAACCTTGAAATTATATTTACCCGTGATTTCAAATTGCGATTCATGAAGTGCCAAATGGGACGGGTTAATCAACAAATCTTTTTCAATGTCATTGTATAGCAGGTCGGCATTCACCTGAAAGCGTTTCATTTTTAGGAATGTGCTTGACTTTACCCGGATTTGTTCGGTAGTAACATCACCTTTTGCCAGGATCTTGTATATGTCATCGTTTACTGCAATTGATGCAGTTAACTTTTCGCTGATGAACGCATGATCCTGATTGCGACTCAGATCCTTATAGAAAACTTTGGTATCCACAAACCTGACATTGCGCAAGTCGAATTGAATGGCTTCTTCGGAGCTGCCCTTTCTTTTATTAATGATGGTATAGTTAGTTATTCCGTCAGCTGAAATTTTTAGGTTGGTTTCACTGTTTAGGATTTGCAATCCTCGAACCGAGTATCTGCCTTGCCAGACTTCAATGGGATTCAGAAAAAATGACACCTGTTTTGCAGTGAGCAATGGATAGTTTCCTGCATGGCTGTCTTCGATGTAGACGTCATTGAATACGATCGCCAGGTTGGGAAAACCACCCCAGAGCGAAATGTCAATCTTTCCAATTCTTACGGGCGTGCTGAGACTCTTATTGGCCTCGTCAATGAATTGTTGGATAATGCGGTCTTTAAAAAGATAAACCGACACCAGTGAGGAAATCAGCAACACTCCAATAAAGAGAGAAAAATAAAAAAATAAGCGTTTTAGCCTTTTCAAGTAAAAAATGGGATTGCACTCTACAAGGCAAAATTCAATCCAATCTGTTTGAAAAACAAATAACCGTCATTGTGAGCGTACCAATCCCCAAATTTCATGCACTGAATTGGGGATTGCCACCGTTGTCTTGACCCCGATAGCGATTGGGATCAAGACGTCCTCGCCTGTCTGCCGACAGGCAGGCAATGCGAAAACTTTTCAGGTGTTCTTAGCGACTTAGCGCCTCAGCGGTAAAAAATTAGTTTATGAAAGTATTCAACGCAAAGAGACCAAATGGCCATGTTCCAAACAAGCCATTTTGAATTTAAGATACCGATCGGTATCTTTGCAAATGCGCAATCCGGAAGTCACTAAAGAAAAGATACTCAAGCAATCGGGTCAATTGTTTAATACCCAGGGTTACAAAGCCACCTCGTTAAGGGACATTACCGATGCCACCGGTTTTACCAAAGGCGCCATTTACCGCCATTTTAATAGCAAGGATGAGTTGGAAATGGAAACGCTGTCCCATTTGTCGTTGCAAATGTTTGAATTGATAAGGACTCGCATCAAGGAAGCTAAAACGGCGGGCGAAAAACTTAGATCCGTTTTCAATTTTTTTGAAACCTACATTTCTAGGCCACCAATAAAAGGCGGGTGCCCATTGATGAACGCAGCCATTGAAGCTGATGATGCCCATCCAGCTTTGCGCAAAAGAGCCGTTTCGATTTTAGATGTATTGCGTGATTCCATTGAGACAATCCTGAGCAATGGCATTAAATACCATCAAATAAAAAGAGATATAGATAGGGCATATTATGCAACAGTAATTATTGCAGGACTTGAAGGAGCTATCATGATGAGCAAGCTGCGCGGGAATAATGACGACATTGTGCGGGTGACTCGCCATCTTGACCAATTAATTAAGGAAATAGAAGTTGTGGATAAGTGAGATAAGATGAAAAACAGATTAATAAAGAAAGTTGTTCCAAAAATAGTAGGTGGCTACCTCAACACACTGGCAGTGCTTTCGCCATCCAGAGTAGGCAAGATTGGCTTTGATATTTTTTGTACGCCCATTGCGCCATCGGTGAAACCACACCACAAAGCATACCTGGAAACAGGCACCTTATTCAATTTTGAAAGTGATGGCACAACCTTGCAAGGGTATCGATGGGGAAACGGGGAAAGGAAAATTGTTTTTTTGCATGGATGGCAAAGTCATTCATACCGGTGGAAGAAATACATTCAGGCTTTTTCACAGGAGGAATATTCCATCTACGCCTTTGATGCGCCTGCACATGGTCTGTCAGGAGGGAAGTATGCCAATATTCCTCTATACAGCAATGCGATCAATAATTTTTTTGAAATCGTTGGGGCCGTTGAGTCTGTGGTGACCCATTCCATGGGAAGCATTTCTACCCTCCATGCCTTGTATCATCAAAATCATCTGAAGATGAATAAACTAGTGCTGATGGGATCACCGGGGGAGGCCAGCGACTTTATTTCATTCTATCAAAATTATACGGGGCTCACCGATCGCACCTTGCGATTTATCCTTGACCATTTTGTAAAAACAATGAAGAAAACACCAGAGTATTTCTCTGCACCTCAATTCGCAACACGCGTGAAAATACCGGGGCTCATCATTCACGATGAAGGCGATGACGAAGCACCCTATCGCCATGCTGTTCGCATTCACAAGGCGTGGACCAATTCAAAATTGATTACCACACAGGGGCATGGGCATAACCTGAGATCGCCTGATGTCATTGCGATGGTGAAGGAGTTTACCGAAGAACAACGGGCATTGGTCAAGTGAGGACAGGACCCTAACTTTCTTTATCTTGCTTTTGTTCCCTTGACTAATTAAGGGGTAAAACTAAACACGTTATTTCCACTTACGCTTCCCGTTCTGCCCGAACCTACCGTGGTCTCATTCCAGGTGAGTGCAAGCTTAAGAGAAGTCTCAGTGATTTCTTGAATGGTGACAATAAGACCATCATCTCTTTCAAAAGCTGTGGCTTGCTCATCGGTAAAAACCCATGTGCCAGTAGCAGGCCATACAGCACCTCCGTTGGATGATGTGAAAGTGTCATCAGAAAATGTAATGATCAGCCCATTATAGACCGAAGTTTGATCAACACCATCCACATCCACAGAGCTCAAATTCCATGGTGCTGCTGTAAGCAGTTTGATTACCTGAACTTTGATTATAGGTTCATAACTATTGCATCCGGATATAGATAACAATGTAAAAAGGGTAACGATGGACAAAGCAGTAGATAGGTGAGTATGGTATTTTTTCATGATTATCTTCATTGCAAATTAGCCTACTTCTTAA
>DATCZR010000195.1:0-3401 GCA_036525835.1 Cyclobacteriaceae bacterium | reverse complement strand
CTACTGCCTGGAAATCACTAATGTGGATCCGATAGAGTTGGATTTATATTTTGAACGGTTCTTAAATCCGGAGCGAACCTCGCCCCCGGATTTTGACATTGACTTTTCCTGGGATAACCGCGATGCGATTTATGATTATATTTTTTCAAAGTATAGCCATGATCATGTTTGTCTATTGGGAACACACGTCACGTATCAAAAGCGATCGGTGTTGCGTGAATTGGGAAAAGTATTTGGTTTGCCCAAAGAGGAAATTGATGCCATTGTCGAGGAACCGGATCGACATAGAAGTAGAGATCACATCACCAAGTTGATTTTTAAGTATGCCGAGCACATCAAGGATTTGCCTGCCAATATTTCAATCCATGCCGGAGGGGTATTGATTACCGAAAAATCCATTTATACTTATACAGCCATCGAGTTTCCACCTAAAGGTTATCCGGTCTCTCATTTTGAGATGCACAATGCGGAGGACATGGGCATTTTTAAGTTTGACATTCTCAGTCAACGTGGACTGGGTCACCTCAAGGAAGCCGCTCAGCATGTGAAGCGCAACCAAGGAATAGATGTTGATATTCACCGGTTTCATGATTTTAAAAAAGATGAAAAGATAAAAGAGTTGTTGCGCAACAGTAAAGCGATGGGTTGTTTTTATGTGGAATCTCCCGCCATGCGCATGTTACTGGGTAAGCTTCGCTGTGATGATTATTTGCGGCTGGTAGCAGCAAGTTCCATCATCCGCCCGGGTGTGGCACGGTCAGGAATGATGCGTGCCTACATTGAGCGGTTTCATGCAATACGCAATGGAGGAACGTATGAGGCCATTCATGAAAAGATTGATGCGCTGATGAAGGAGACATATGGAGTAATGGTGTATCAGGAGGACGTGATCAAGGTGGCGCATCATTTTGCAGAGATGTCATTGGCGGAAGCGGACGTACTGCGCAGGGGTATGTCGGGTAAATTCAGATCGCGCGAGGAGTTCAAGAGGGTGGAAGAGCGTTTTTTTGAAAACTGTAAAAAGATCGGCTATCCACAACATGTAATCGATCGGGTATGGTACGAGATCGAAAGTTTTTCGGGCTATTCGTTTTCCAAGGGACACTCTGCTAGCTATGCGGTAGAAAGTTACCAAAGCTTGTTTCTCAAAGCACACTACCCACGTGAGTTCATGGTAGGGGTGATCAACAATTTTGGCGGCTTTTATCGCACGGAGTTTTATTTTCACGAAGCGCGCATGAGTGGTGCAAATATCAATGCGCCTTGTGTTAACCGCAGCGAACAACTCACTACTATTTATGGAAATGATATTTTTATTGGCTTTATCCACTTGAAGAGCCTCGAAAACAAAATTGCCAAATTGATACCTGAGGAGCGGGAACGAAACGGTAACTATACCAGTCTGGACAATTTCTTGAGAAGAATACCTGCCGGGTTGGAGCAGATACGCATTCTCATCCGGTTGGGAGCTTTTCGATTTACAAACAAAACAAAGCAGCGATTGCTGTGGGAGGCCATGCTCTACATCAGCAATCAAAACTCAAATAAGAAAAAAGCACAACTCACTTCTTTGTTTGACACCGAACCAAAAGACTTTCCGCTTCCCAAACTGCAAAGGCAACCCCTGGAAGATGCATTCGATGAAATTGAATTGCTGGGCTTTCCGTTGTGTGATCCTTTTCTTTTATTGGCAAGCAATGAGCGGGGAGATACGGTGGCAAAAGAACTGATGAAGAAAATAGGACTGAATGTCACCATGGTGGGTTATGTGGTTACCACAAAAAATACAAGCACATTGAAAGGAGAGCTAATGCACTTTGGTACTTTTTATGACAAGGAGGGTGAGGTGTTTGATACCGTTCATTTTCCGGATGTTACCCGAAAATATCCTTTTCGTGGTAGGGGTTTTTATGAGTTAAAAGGTAAGGTAGTGGAGGACTTTGGCATTGCCTCCATTGAAGTGGAACACATGAAAAAGCTACCCATGATCAGCAAACGCATTGAGCAAACCAAGGAGTTTGTAGAAATGCGGCATTAAGAAGCAAGGCATTCAGCCACTCCTTCTTTGATGTCTGTGAAAACTTTCTTCAAAAGCGTTTCATCTTCTTCAAGTAAGGTAACCCGAAAACCAAGTAGTTCTGAGCAAAATGAAGATATAGGAACAACGCAAACTCCTTTGGCGCCAAGCAGGTAGTAGACGAATCGCTTGTCCAGTTGTTTTTCGGTGGCTATCCATTTTTCAACGAGTTCTCGAATTGCTGCATTGTCAATCTTAAGTTTTTGTTTGTGGTTGAGTGTCCCTTCGCGAAAAATGATGGTGTTGTATGGTGTTGTAAAATGCACCGTTGGTCTCATTGAACATCAATTGTGGGATTTCTTTTAGTATACTTGAAATGATCTTGCTTCGCTTGCCTATGTTCTTGTTTGTTTCTTCACGATAATTTTTGAATCGTATATCACTCATTATTTTTGGAATGGCCAATTGAGGGAGTTTGGTTGAACACACTTCAATCATCTTGGCATTGTCCAGCGTTTGACAAAACTTATCAAACTCACTGTCTTTGTCGCGATTGTAATATTCAATCCATCCACATCGTGAGCCAGGCCAGGGTAATTCTTTTGAAATTCCCTTCATGGAGATGCCTGGCACATCTTCGATAATTTCAGCAAGTGAGTAGGCACGTACTCCGTTATAGGTAATGTTGATGTAGATTTCGTCAGCGATTAGAAACAGATTAAACTCCCTGGCAATTTCAACTATTCTCTTAAGGGTTTCGAGCGGATAAATCATCCCGGTAGGATTGTCCGGATTGATGATGAGAATACCCACAATGGAAGGATTGTACTTCACTTTATTATAAAGATCATCCAGGTCGGGATACCAGTTGTTGGCAGGATCCAATTTGTAGGTGATGGGTTCATGATTGGCATGGGCCGCTTCCGCACTGGAGTGTGTCGAGTAAGCGGGGGAAGGTCCAATTACTCTTGAAGTATGAGTGATGAACTGATATACTTTGGAAATGGCATCTCCCAAACCATTGAAAAAGCAAATGTCCTCGGCTGAAATTTGAACTCCTCCTAATGCATTGGTCTGATTGGCAAGAAATTCTCTGGTTTCTAAAATCCCCTTGGAAGGACAGTAGCTATACACATCATTATCCATAACCAGGTTGGCTACTATTTCCTTTATCCAATCGGGTAGGATATGTCTCTTTTGAATTGGGTCTCCAATGTTTTCCCAGGCGATGGTCTTCCCCAAAGCTTTTAGCTGATCCGCCTTTTTTACAATTCCTCGGATTTCATAGCTGAGCTCGCTGGCGCCCTCACTTAATAATCGTTGTCGCATAGGCTATCATTCAAGCCGCGATATTCAGCATTAACAGGATGTATTCAAAACAGTT
>DATCZR010000194.1:0-9069 GCA_036525835.1 Cyclobacteriaceae bacterium | reverse complement strand
TGGCGATGGCACCAACCCTGCTTTCGGAGTGGACTTATTTTTCGAACTTCGATAAATTAGTCGAAGCATATTGAATTTATCGTGAAATTATGTCTGTTGGTAATTGGGGATTGAAAATACTTAGAATAACCTTACTGTGTTTTTTAAGTGGCATCTCATATTTAAGCCAAGCCCAAACAGAAATTACCATAACTGGCAAGGTAACTGACGAAAAAGGCGAACCCCTTCCCAGTGTTAACGTCATCATAGAGAATACCACCACCGGTGCGGTAACAGATCTGGATGGCGCATTTACCATCCAGGCAAGAAGCGATCAGGTTTTGGTTTTCCAGATGATTGGAATGGAAACTGTGCGCCAGCCAATTAACGGACAACGTACAATCAATGTCATCCTGAAAGAAGCCACCGCATTGCTGGACGAAATCATTGTCACCGGATTTCAGGAAGTAGATCGTAAACTGTTTACAGGAGCCTCCGAAAACGTAAAAATGTCTGAAATAAAAATCGATGGACTCACGGATGTAGGACGTGTGCTGGAAGGCCGGGTAGCCGGTGTGAGCGTAGACAACGTTTCAGGTACCTTTGGCACTTCCCCAAAAATCAGAATCAGAGGCAACGCCTCCATCAACGGAAACAACCAACCGCTCTTCGTGGTAGATGGTGTTATTCTGGAAGACTTATCTAATGTTAGCGCCAATGATTTCATTTCTGGTAATGCCAATACGCTGATCAGTTCTTCGGTAGCGAACCTCAACCCCAATGATATTGAATCTTTTCAAGTACTTAAAGATGCATCGGCAACTGCCATCTACGGAGCACGTGCTGCCAATGGAGTGATTGTGATTACCACCAAGCGTGGTAAAAGCGGAGCCCTTAGGGTTAACTACACTGGAAATTTTTCCGGAAAACTCAGACCTACCTACAATCAATTCGATCTGCTCAATTCGTCAGAAGAGATGTCGGTATACCGGGAGTTATTTGAAAAAGGGATTATCGACATCAGCACTTCCGTAAGGTCATCCAATTACGGAGCCATGGGCAAAATGTTTGATCAGATCGCCAATCACCAATTGGAATGGGGACCGGGTGGCACCTTGAATGAAGAGTTTCTTAACAAGTATGAAAATGCCAATACAGATTGGTTTGATGTACTGTTCCGCGATGTGGGCCTGCAGCAACAACATTCGCTAAGCTTCACCAGCGGCAATGACAAATCAAACAGCTACTATTCAATTAGTTACCTGACGGATCAAGGCCAAACCATTGCCGACAAGGTGCAACGTTTTACGGGTTCGGCACGGAATACTTATTTTTTATCGGATGCATTTACTTTTGGCCTAAAGCTCACCGCCAGCTATCGCGATCAGCAAGTACCCGGAACCCGAAATCGTGAATTCGATCCGATCACGGGAAGATTTAGCCGCGGCTTTGACATCAACCCATTTAGTTATGCGCTGAACACAGCCAGGTCTATTCGTCCGTTTGATGACAATGGCAATCGTGAATTTTTCAGAAGAAACTTCGCCCCATTTAATATTCTGGAAGAACTGGAACTAAACTTCATGGAGATCACCGTCTCCGACATTTCTGCACAAACTGACTTTGAGGTAAGGCCAGCCAAAAACCTTTCTATCAAAGGCGTACTACAAGCCAGATATGCCTCCACCCGCAGGGATCACACCGTACATGAAAGATCCAACCAGGCCGAAGCGTACCGCGCCAACTCTACTCAATTTATTCAGGATGCCAACAACTTGTTATTCCGAGATCCAAACAATCCTGGATTGAATCCGGATGTGGTGTTACCTCAGGGTGGATTCAATTACCTTGATCAAAACAACCTGCTAAACTTTTTTAATCGGGTAAGTGTCAATTGGTCTAAACAATTTAATGAAATACATGAAGTCAATATTTTGGCAGGAGAAGAAATCAGATTTACCGACCGACTAAATACCAGCGCTACCGGATTAGGGGTAATCTATGAGAGTGGAGGCATCGTGATCACAGATCCTAAAATTATTGAGTTCTTCAATCTTCAAAACATTGACTACTATTCAAGAGCGGAAGAGCGTGACCGGTTTATAGGTTTGTTTTTCAATGGCGGATACGCCTACAAATCACGATACGTGGGAAATTTTACAGCTCGCTACGATGGATCCAACCAATTGGGTGAAAGCAATTCCGTTCGTTACTTGCCCACATGGAATGTAAGTGGTGCCTGGAACGTACAAAATGAAAGCTTCTTCAAGACCACTCCTATCTTAAGCGCGTTTGACAACCTAAAATTGCGAGCGACATACGGTATTTCCGGTAACCTACCTCCCAACGCGAGCGCCCTACTTAATTTAAGAGCCGATGCTACCATCCGACCAACTGATGTAGAACCCGTCTTGCAAATTGTTGATCTGACGAACAGCGAACTCACTTGGGAAAAGTTGAAGGAGTTTAATGTGGGACTGGACTTTACGCTCAAGAAAACCAATGTGAGTGGCTCCTTCAATTATTATATACGCAATGCCTTTGACTTAATAGGCACGGTACAAACCAGCGGCATTGGGGGTCAGGGCTTAAAGGTGGGCAATTTTGCGGATATGGAAGCGCACGGATTCGAAGTTTCCCTTTCAACCATCAACATGAAAAGACCCAGGTTCACCTGGAAAACCGATTTCAATTTTGGATACACAAAAGACAAGATAACCCGACTGGATTTTGGTCCGCGTCTGGTGGACGCAATCAGCCAACAAGGAGCTGCGGTGTTAGGAGGACCCAGAGCAGGACTCTACTCTACGAAATTTATGGGACTCAATGGCCAGGGTATTCCTACCTTCTTAAATGGAGACAGCGAAGTCGTTTTTCAAATTGATTTACAAAAAAGAGAGCAACTGAATGAAACGCTAATTTATGAAGGCCCTAACGAACCACGAGGAGCCGGTGGACTCACCAATACTTTTAACTACAAAAATTTCTCTTTCAGCTTTTTGCTGTCATTTAAGTACGATTACAAAATCAGACTCAATGATTCATTCTTCGCTACCTACTCTGACTTTGATGCACTGCCTGGAGATCTGGTAAACCGCTGGGCTGTGCCTGGAGACGAGTCCATAACGAACATTCCTGTTATCCTGGATCAGGGAGTGGCTCAGGTAAATTCAGATGCGGTATCTGCTTACGATCTTTACAACCGCAGCAGTCAGCGCGTGGCCAATGGAGACTATGTAAGGCTAAAAACTGCACGGCTATCCTATCAGCTACCCGCCAGTTGGATACAGCGAATGAAACTCTCCAATGCCAACGTGTCATTAGAAGGACAAAACATTGCCTTATTATATGCAGATAAAGTGCTGAACGGACAGGACCCAGAATTCTTCAGTGCAGGTGGAGTTGCCCTTCCACAACCCAGAATTGTAACCTTTTCATTAAACATAGGCTTATGAAAAAGTTACTGCACACCAAAACTTTCCTGATTGCCATGGCGCTAATTGCGAGTGCCTGCAACGACTTCCTGGATGAAAGTCCGGACAACCGGGTGAAGTTGGATAACCTGGACAAAGCGGCTCAATTACTAACCAATGCTTATTCAGTAGCATCGCCTGCTTTCACAGATTGGATGACGGATAACGTATCCTATACCCGAAACGTCACATTGAGACAAGTGCATATTCGCGCTTATGAATGGGAAGACTTCACAGACGACCCCAATGAGCAAGACTCTCCTTCTTTTTTCTGGTATGAAACATACAATGCCATCGCCCATGCCAATGAGGTACTGGCGGTAATCAATACCCTTCCGGCAAAAACTGAAACCGAACAGCGGAGGAAAAACGCAATTGAATCAGAAGCGAGACTGGTAAGAGCTTATGGTCATTTTATGCTGGTGAACCTCTTTGCCAAGCACTACACAACCAACACCGCAGAAAGTGACCGGGGAGTTCCCTATGTAGAAACACCGGAAACCGTTTTCATTAAAACCTATTCCAGGAATACCGTCAAAGAAGTTTATGATAAGGTGGAAGATGATATGCTGAAGGGAATAGAATTATTGGATGATAGTTTCTTTGCCAACTCTGGTAAGTATCATTTCAATAGAAATGCAGCGCTGGCTTTCGCCTCTCGGTTTTACCTATTCAAGGAAGATTATGACAAGTGTATCGATTACAGCACACAAATGCTGGGTAGTGATCCCGGTTCATTTTTACGCGATTTAACTTCACCTGAATTTCAGGCAGCCAGTTCGTCTATACAGGGATATCCACAGCTTTATTCCTCACCAACGCAACGGAGTAACTTGCTTCTTATGAGAAAAATATCATTGGTTCAACGCATTGATTTTGCACATGGGCCTACCAATGATACCTACGATGATATTTTCGGGCCCAGTGCTTTTGGCGGGATCGATCAACGTGAGAACCCTTCCTTTGTGAAAGGAGAAAACGGAGTGTTCCCCGTGCGTTATGAAAGTTTATTTGAAAGAAGCAGTTTAAACTCCAACGTGGGAACACCTTATCATATTGGCATTATGTTCAGAGGTGAAGAAGTGCTTCTCAACCGGGCTGAAGCACTGGCCGAAAGAAACAGGTTGTCAGAGGCCCGTGCCGACCTTCAAGTGCTGGCTGTGAGAAGATACAGTGGGAATATTTCAAGTATCAACCCTGCTGCTTCCAAATCTTTCATACTTCAAGTTGTGCAAGATGAACGACGGAGAGAGTTCCTGGTGCAGGGTATGCGCTGGTTTGACATCAAGCGTTTTAATATTTCAGTGGACCATATACTGGGCGATGGCACCACGGTGGTGACACTGAAAAGTACCGACCTCAGAAAAGTACTTCAGATCCCGCAATCTGCCATTGATGTAGGCGGACTAAAACCAAATCCTAGATAATATGAATGTAGGATTTACTACCATATCAACGAGGAAATTCATTAGCCACAGTATCATTGCCCTGGTGTTGCTGCTTATGGGGTGCTATCCCGATGAGAGTCTCAATGTGCCGGTTAAACAGACGGATGTAAAAATCGAAAGTGATTTGGATAAATTCATTGAAGAGAATTTCCGCAAAGAATACGGTATGGCCATCCGATATCGCTTTGTAGATCGGTACATTCAGCCTACGCAGCGTGTAGCCCCACCGCGCTTGAGCGTGGTAATGCCGATGCTGGGATTTATCCAAAAGTTTTGGATTGATCCATTCATGGAAATACCCAATGGTGAGGCTTACTTTAGAGCATACGTCCCTTCAGAGGTCGTGCTGTTAGGAGGTTTTATTTATAATTCCAATGGCACTGTCACTCTGGGAACTGCCGATGCAGGGGCCCAGATTACTTTCACCAACGTAAATGGTTTGGATTTGGCTGACAAGGATTGGGAAGCACTCCAACTTCAGACTGTTTATCATGAGTTTGCTCATATTGTACATCAGCGCAACAAACTCCCAGATGCCTTCGAAACCATTTCCGCCACAGGATACACCAGTGCCGGATCCTGGTTTACCCTGACTGATGAAGAAGCACTAACTCGTGGATTTGTTTCTCCCTACGCGACCAGCTCTCCCAATGAAGACTTTGCTGAAACAGTTGCGTTTTATTTATACAACTCTGATTTCGTTACCAATATATTAACCGATGAGGCCAATTGTACTACTCCCAGCTGTGTAGAAAGAAATACAGGTAGGGAATTGATCAGGTTAAAGCTGACAGCCATAAAAGAACATTATGCCAAAGTGGTGGGCATAAACCTCGATCTGGTGAGAGATGCAGTTCAAGCCAAACTGAATTAGCATGCTAAAGAAACTATTTCCTATTTTTTATACTTCTCTGGTGTTGGCCTCCTGCTCAGTCACCGATACAGATCTACCTCCGGTAGAAGAACGAGTAAAAGAAGCCATTGATGGGTTGCGTTTTGAATTGCTGGCTCCGGCCAATGGATGGAGATTGGAATATCAACCTACTGATGAAGCTGGAACCTTTCTAATGCTATTGAACTTTGACGCTGATGGCAATGTGCGTATTCAGTCTGACGTGGCAGACAATGGAGGAGAATTTTATGACCAAACAATTACTTACCGCATTGACAATGCGCAAGGATTGGAACTGATACTGGAAACGTTTGCCGTCTTCCATCACTTGTTCGAATTAGAGTCAGCGACTTTTGGGGGTGAATTCGAGTTTCTTTACAAAAGAAAGGACGGAGAGAACCTGATCTTCGAGAGTATCTCCGATGGAGCTGACCCCACCCAACTAATTTTTGTTCCGGCAGGAGCCAATGATGCCAATGCATTTTCACGAGACCTTGCTGCCAATTTAGAACAATTTAGAATTAGTAATCCTCAGATTTTAATAAGCAGCTCTACTAAAATCCTTCCAACGCAACAACTCATTCTGAATGACCGCAACATTTCTGTTTTCTGGAACATTGATTTTAGCAAAAGAAATCTTACCGTTGAGTTTGCCGGGGTAGGCACCACACGAGATCAGGTAATTGCCGGAAGCAAGGTGACTCTAAACCAATTCAGTAAATACACCTTCTCAAACGGAAAAATGGTTTTAGATAATCCTCTCTCCTTTGGACTCAACGGACAGCAACATAATATCAGTGAAATCCTGCTCACCGACTTTGATCTTAGCGGGCCTGATTATTGTGCGTCCGGAACCAACAACACTACACCACGGTATACCGGACAGGATCCATCGTTGGGTGCAGTCACCTTGATAAACACCTATTTAAGTAACCGGGGTAATGAATTTACACCCACCGTTTATACAGTCAACGCACTCTTCCTATTTGACGATCAGGGAAATAGTTTACTGGAAGAAGGAAGCCTTAGTCTAAAATTTCCAACTGCTTCCGGATTTGTACTCTTCTACGGAGTACCATTAAATAATCCATCCATACCTATCTACTCCGTGGGTCTTATTATGGATGATGGAGAAATATATGTAAGAGAATACCAATCCACTACTACCCAGGTCAACCTGGTGCAAATTAATTTACTGGATCAATACTACTATTCTGCTACGCCACCAGCCGGAACCGAGCAAGATCTTAAAGATATTACCGATGAGCTATTTGCGGGAGGAGAGTTTTATGCGTTTGACGAACCCCTCGAAGGCCTTAAGTTGTTCAGGTTGTTCAATCCGTGCAATAAATACGAATTCTTTTTGGTGCAATAAGCATTGAGGTTCGACCACCTCAGTTACTACCAAAAGCACATAATAGTCTTATCTTTGCTCAACTTTTTTTGACTTATTAATGGAATTATTCGAGAAATACCCGGTATCTATTTCCAACACGCTCAGTGGAAAGAAGGAAATATTTGAACCCCTGAAACCACCCTTCGTGGGCATGTACTCCTGCGGTCCCACTGTTTACAATGAAGTGCATCTGGGTAACCTGCGTACGTTTACTGTATTTGATGTCGTCTTTCGCTATCTCAATTTCATTGGCTACAAAGTTCGCTATGCCCGCAACATCACCGATGCCGGTCACCTGACCAATGATGCCGGTGAAGGCGTGGATCGCATTGAAGAAATGGCCAGGCTTGAAGAGCTGGAGCCCATGGAGATTGTTCAGAAATACACCTTCAGCTTTCATGAAGTGTGTAGGATTTTCAACATCCTTCCTCCCACCATTGAGCCCACAGCCACAGGTCATATCGTGGAGCAGATTGAAATGGTGAAGAAAATAATCGACAATGGCTATGCCTATGAAGTGAATGGCTCCATTTATTTTGATGTACACAAATTCTCCGAAAAGCATAAGTATGGAGAATTGAGCGGGCGGAATATTGATGAACTCATTGAAGGCACCCGTGCACTTGACAGGCAAGATGAAAAAAGGAGCCCTATCGACTTTGCCATATGGAAAGGTGTTTCACCCAACCACATTCAGCGCTGGTCCTCTCCCTGGGGAGAAGGTATACCCGGATGGCATTTGGAATGTTCCGTAATGGGTACCAAATATTTAGGAAAACAATTTGACATCCACGGAGGCGGTATGGATTTGAAGTTCCCTCATCACGAATGTGAGATTGCTCAAAGTGTGGGTGCCTACGGCATTACACCAGTCCGCTATTGGATGCATTCCAACATGCTTACCGTAAATGGTGAAAAGATGAGTAAATCAAAAGGCAACTCATTCTTACCTAAAGAATTATTTACAGGATCACACGCCCTACTGACCAAAGCCTATGCGCCTATGGCCGTTCGCTTCTTCATGCACCAGTCACACTACAGCAGCACGCTCGACTTCAGTAACGAAGCCCTCAATGCCGCAGAGAAAGGCTACCGCAAACTGATGAATGCTCTGGATACTGTCAATGAATTGGAATATGGTAGTGCGGGAACTATCAAGAAGGAACTAACCGCAGAACTCAGCCGACTGGTGGACGAATGTTACAAAAACATGAGTGATGACTTCAATACCGCCAAGACGCTGGCGGTGTTGTTTGAGATGGCTTCTCGTATCAATGATTTTAAGTCCGGCAATCAGCAACTCAACACGGTGGATGAGGCCACATTTAGTTTATTCAAGAAAACATACGTTGGATTTATACAGGATGTACTGGGATTGAAAGAGGATCAGCAGCATGATGGTGATTTGCTCGATGGCGTCATTCAGATTTTGATCAGCATAAGAAAGAAAGCCCGCGATGATAAGAACTTTGCGTTGTCGGACAAGATACGTGACGAACTCAAGTCCATGGGAGTGCAATTGAAAGATGGCAAGGACGGCACGATCGATTATGAGATTGAATAGTGGGAATGGTTAATACCATATTTAAAAAGATTTTCATTTTTCCGGTACGCTTTTATCAGGTAAGTATTTCACCCCTGCTTGGTGCACATTGCCGCCATACACCCACCTGTTCTCACTACATGATTGAAGCCATCGAAGAGTGGGGCGCACTCAAAGGCTTTTGGCTGGGATTGAAAAGAATTGGCCGCTGCCATCCCTGGGGTACCAGTGGCTACGATCCGGTGCCGAAGAAAGATAATAGAAAATAACTCTTCCTATCACCTATTTTGGATCGCCATTACACGAACCATGGATAGTGGATTCCGGTAACTCATGCT
>DATCZR010000193.1:0-18743 GCA_036525835.1 Cyclobacteriaceae bacterium | reverse complement strand
TAGTCCTGAAGTGTATTGCTCTATGGGCGCTGCTTATGAGAGCATGGAGCAATATGACCTGGGTTTGAAGTATTTTCAGAAGTCGGCCAAACTAGACGCTTTTTATGATGAAGCCTGGTTTGGAGCAGGAAGTTGTCTTGAGAAACAGGAAAAATGGTATCAGGCATTGCACTTTTTTAATAAAGCCATAAAGCTAAACAGTCAAAACGCTGACTATTGGAAGGCAGCAGCTCATGCTGAATTCAAAATTGGAAATACAATATCTAGCATAAGCGCTTATGAAGAAGCAAGCCAATTTGGTCCAGGTGATAAAGAAGTTTGGCTTAATTGGTCATTTATATATTATGAACAGGGTGAATACGCTAAAGCCATTGAGGTGCTGGATCAAGGACTAGGAGAATTGCCAAACGAGCCAGATTTTTTATATCGAATGGCGATTTACCAAATTGAAGACGGCAAGTTTAAAGAAGCCTTTAATTATCTTGAAAATGCTTTAATTTTGGACTTTGAAGGGCATAAAATGTTATTTGATTTTTTTCCAAAGCCAGATACCCAGAAGGCTCTCTTTAAGATAATCGACCAATTTAGAAAAGAAAACCACTGATGAATTACACACTCAAGAATTTACCTGAGCGTACCACCAAGCCCAGGCAAGTAGGATATACTATGGCAATGGATAAAGGACTTAGCGTACGGGAGGTTGAGGACTTTATGAACATAGCATCAGATCACATTGATATTGTGAAATTAGGATGGGCCACATCTTATGTCACACCGGTGCTCAAAGAGAAGCTAAAGATTTATAAGGACGCAGGAATACCTACCTACTTTGGCGGAACGCTATTCGAGGCATTCATCATCCGTGATCAATTTGATGATTATAGGAAAGTATTGGATAAGTACGGTATGTCATTTGCAGAGGTTTCTGATGGTTCAATCGATCTGGATCACGACAAGAAGCTGGATTATATAGCAAAGCTATCAGATCAAGTGACCGTATTATCAGAGGTAGGTTCCAAAGACGCGGAAAAAATAATTCCACCATATCAATGGATAGAATTGATGCAGAAAGAGCTGGACGCAGGTGCATGGAAGGTAATTGGCGAAGCGCGTG
The DNA here is from genome assembly GCA_036525835.1 of Cyclobacteriaceae bacterium. Classification (GTDB taxonomy): domain Bacteria; phylum Bacteroidota; class Bacteroidia; order Cytophagales; family Cyclobacteriaceae; genus ELB16-189. The sequence continues at coordinate 17,629 of DATCZR010000193.1, read as the reverse complement.
AAAGCGGTAACGTAGGTTTATTCCGCGCCACAGGAGAAGTTCGTTCTGGATTGGTGCAAGAGATTTTAACAAAGATTCCATTTGAAAAAATAATCTGGGAAGCTCCCCAGAAAGCACAACAAGTTTGGTTTATCAAATTGCTGGGAGCTAATGTCAACTTAGGGAATATTTCTCCTAATGAGGTAATTCCTTTAGAAACTATTAGATTAGGTTTGCGCGGTGATACCTTTCTTCATTTTTTAGGACTGGAGAAAAAGAAAAACAACAATGCGCCACCTTTTTATGCTGACTAATTTCAATTGAGGAGATCTAAAGACTTTTTATTACTATACCTAAAGGGATTAGGGATGGGCGCTGCTGATGTTATACCTGGTGTCTCTGGTGGAACCATCGCATTCATTACAGGCATCTATGAAGAACTCATTCAGTCAATAAAAAGCATTGACGTAGGAGCCTTGGTTCTATTAAAGAAATTTGAATTAGCCGCCTTTTGGAAAAAAATCAATGGATCATTTTTACTGACTGTAATAAGTGGAGCCGTAACTAGCTTAGTTTCTTTGGCCAAGTTGATGAATTATTTACTGACTACATATCCAATACCTGTTTGGTCATTCTTTTTTGGATTAATCCTTATTTCAGCTCCGTTAATCCTGAAAGACATAAAAGGGTGGAGCATTGGTGTGGCACTCGCTGGGATAGCAGGAGTTGCTTTCGCCTTCTGGATTACTTTTATCTCTCCGGTAGAAACACCCTCACATTTGCTGTTTATTTTCTTTTGTGGGGCATTGGCTATTTGCGCCATGATCTTACCTGGTATATCGGGCGCGTTCATCCTATTGCTTCTAGGTAAATACGAGTTTATTATTAATTCATTGGTGCAGCTCGAAATATGGGTATTAATTACCTTCATATCTGGCTGTATTGTAGGTATTTTATCATTTTCAAGATTTTTAAGCTGGATATTAACGCATTACCGATCTCCTACTCTAGCTTTACTATCCGGTTTTATGCTAGGTTCACTTAACAAAGTATGGCCTTGGAAAGAGGTAACCGTGTTTCGTATCAATAGCGAAGGTCAGCAAATTCCTGCTTTTGATCGAAGTATTTGGCCAGGTGAATATCTTTCTAAAACCGGACATGATCCACAAATATTTCAAGCCATCTTATTTGTAGCATTGGGAATCCTTATTGTAGTATTTGTAGAAAAATTGGCGATGGCCTTTAAACACAATCCATAACATGGAAAAGAAATTTGGTTTGGTTGGTCTTACAGTGAGTCATTCATTTTCAAAAAGTTTCTTTGATGAGAAATTCTTCCGGGAAGGATTACGCGATTATCACTATGACCTGTATGAATTAAGAAAAATAGAAGACCTAAAACAACTGATTAAGGACAATCCTGAGATGGTAGGATTAAATGTGACGATCCCTTACAAAGAATCGGTAATTCCTCTGCTAAGCAAAGTGGATGACGAAGCAGAAGAAATAGGTGCTGTTAACGTTATAAAAATTACAAATAACACATTGACTGGGTACAACACTGATCGCATTGCCTTCAAAGAAACATTGGAAAAGTGGCTTCCCGAATCCAAGGAATTTAAAGCCATCATCTTGGGAACGGGTGGTTCATCCAAAGCAGTACAACATGCCTTGAAACAACTAGGGATCAAATTCAAACTCATCTCCAGGGAAAAGAAAAAAGCAGACTTTACCTACGAGGAATTAAAGAACAACAACGAATTAGCAATTAGTAATTTAGTTATTAACACAACACCACTGGGCATGTCACCCAACACGGCCGAGTACCCTCCTATTAAGTACGATCAACTCACTCCGGATCATTACGTTTATGACCTGATCTACAATCCGGCCCGAACGCAATTCTTGCAAAAGGCAGAAATGAAAGGAGCCTCATTTAAAAATGGTCTTGAAATGCTACACGTGCAGGCAGAAAAAGCTTGGGCCATATGGAATGGCTAATCATTTTTATCTACCGCCATTGAAAAAGAATGGATTTCAAACTTACTAGTGAATACGAACCAACTGGTGATCAACCAACGGCTATTAAGCAACTGGTAAAAGGCATTGAGTCGGGTGACCAACATCAAACTTTACTAGGTGTAACGGGGAGTGGAAAAACTTTTACAATTGCTAACGTAGTAGCCAGCGTAAATAAGCCAACATTAGTACTCAGCCACAATAAGACGCTTGCGGCCCAACTTTACGGTGAGTTCAAACATTTTTTTCCTGAGAATGCAGTCGAGTATTTCATCTCTTACTACGACTATTATCAACCTGAGGCCTTTATTCCAAGTTCGAATTTGTATATCGAAAAAGATCTATCCATCAATGAAGAGATTGAAAAGCTGCGACTAAGTGCCACATCTTCGCTCCTTTCTGGCCGCAGGGACGTGATTGTGATTGCCTCTGTTTCCTGTATTTATGGAATTGGGAACCCGGAAGAGTTTGGTAAAAACAGAATTCAACTAACCGCTGGAGAGACCATACCAAGAAACCAATTATTATTTGGCTTAGTGGATATTCTATATAATAGAACCGAGGTAGAATTTAAACGTGGCACTTTTCGTGTCAAAGGCGATACCGTTGATGTGTTTTTAGCTTATGCGGATTATGCCGTCCGTATTTATTTTTTCGGTGATGAAATCGAGGCTATCCAATTGATAGATCCGTTTACCGGCAAAAAAATATCTGATGAAAAAATGGCCGTAATCTTCCCTGCCAATCTTTTTGTTACTGGTAAGGATATGCTTTTACAGGCCATTCGGGAAATTCAGAATGACATGGTGCTCCAAGTAGACATGTTCACTTCAGAAAAAAGACATCTTGAAGCCAAACGACTAAAGGAAAGAACTGAGTTCGATATTGAAATGATGCGGGAGCTTGGCTATTGCAGCGGTATTGAAAATTATTCCAGGTATTTTGATCGTAGAAAAGCCGGGGCAAGGCCATTTTGCCTGATCGATTATTTTCCTGATGATTTTTTGATGGTCATTGATGAAAGTCATGTAACCGTACCTCAGGTAAGGGCCATGTGGGGAGGCGATCGCTCCAGAAAGGTAAACCTGGTGGACTATGGTTTCAGACTGCCGTCTGCCATGGACAATCGGCCACTTACTTTCAACGAATTTGAAGCTATCCTTCCGCAAGTTATTTATGTGAGTGCAACCCCAGCAGAATACGAATTGCGAAAATCAGAAGGCGTGGTGATTGAGCAGTTAATTCGTCCTACCGGACTTTTAGATCCAGACATAGATGTTAGACCCAGCAAAAATCAAATTGACGACTTATTGGAGGAGATCGATGAGCGCGTAAAAAAGCATGAAAGAGTTCTGGTTACCACGCTCACCAAAAGAATGGCAGAGGAACTGACCAAATACCTTGAGCGAGCAGGTGTCAAGTGCAGGTACATTCACAGCGAGGTACAAACGCTGGATAGAGTGGAAATATTGCGTGAGCTGAGATTGGGCGTATTTGATGTACTGGTGGGTGTTAACTTATTGAGAGAAGGACTTGATTTACCTGAAGTTTCTTTAGTGGCTATACTAGATGCTGACAAGGAAGGTTTTCTAAGGAATCAAAGGTCCTTGGTGCAAACCATAGGAAGGGCAGCCCGAAATGAAAACGGCAAGGTAATTATGTATGCAGACAAGGTTACTGAGTCCATGCAAAGTGCGATTGACGAAACCAACCGAAGGAGAAAAACACAACAAGACTACAATTTGGCCCATGGAATTACTCCAAAAACCATCATCAGATCAAAGGAGTCAATTATGGAACAAACCCAGGTGGCAGATTCAAAGAAATCAACTAAGCGCTATTACATAGAAAACGAAGAGAAATCATTGGCAGCAGATCCAGTCGTTAGCTACTTGCCAACGGAAGAACTTCAAAAAATGATGGATCGCACCCGTAAGGCAATGGAAAAAGCCGCTAAGGAACTTGAATTTATTGAGGCGGCTCGGCTTCGGGATGAATACCTGGCTTTACAAAAATTGATTGAAGAAAGAGGTTAACTTTGTCTTTATTCTTTAACATTCCGTACCATTATCCTATGAAACATTTTTTCATTCTATTACTTTTCTTCGGTTCCATAAAACTTGCAACAGCCCAAAGTACCAGTGACATCCTGCTGGGGGGTGGACTCGATTTGATCAACACTAATAATACCGGCCTGTTCGAAAAGGTACAAGTTGGGATTGAAATGAATTACTTTGTTGCCCGCCACTTTGCTGTGGGCATGGGTGGTGAAATCTGGTCAGAAAAGAGAAACTCCTTCACTATGGGCGCTAGGTGGTATGCCAATGAAAATATTTTTATTCGATTTAGAGGACTAATTGGCGCCAATGATGTCGCTTTGGGAGCCGGCTATGCAAAAAACCTAACCGAATACTTGCGACTTGAGGCTATGGGTGACCTTTATATCAATCAGCCTGATTTTGCCCTTCGAGTTGGGTTGAGTTATGTAATAAAAAGATAATATTATATTTTACTGCCAATCACTTGAAAATAAAGTGAGTGGATATTTGCTTCCAAGTGCTTATAAAACAAAAGCCAGAACTGATGTTCTGGCTTTTACATGATGAAGATTTACTACTTTAAGCAAAGCGTTTTGCCACCTCATCCCAATTGATCACATTCCACCACGCAGCTATGTAATCAGGTCTTCTATTTTGGTAGTTGAGGTAATAGGCATGCTCCCATACATCAAGACCAAGTATGGGTGTACCTTTGGTTTCTGCTATATCCATCAACGGATTATCCTGATTAGGTGTGCTGGTTATAGCCAGCTTTCCACTTGCATCTTTAATGAGCCATGCCCAACCTGACCCAAAGCGACCAGCAGCTGCCGCATTGAACTTGGTTTTCATTTCATCAACATTGCCGAAGGCAGCATTAATTGCATCCTCCAGGTTGCCTGATGGGTTTGATCCACCTTTGGGACTCATCACCGTCCAGAATAAGCTATGATTATAATGACCGCCCCCATTGTTTCGAACAGCTACAGGGTATTTGGAAATATTCTTACAGATATCTTCAAGACTTAATTTTTCCGCATCAGTTCCGGCAACAGCATTATTAAGGTTGGTTACATAACCATTGTGATGTTTACCATGATGTATTTCCATGGTGCGCGCATCGATGTGTGGTTCTAATGCATTAAAGTCATATGGTAATTTAGGGAGTGTGAAAGCCATGTCTGATTGTGTTTAAATGGTGAATTAATGTTTACTACCAAATATACTAACTAACAGCACGCCTTAAAAGTTTGATTTATATTCGTTTTAATGCTTTATAATGAGCTCACCCAACACATTTGATACCATTCGCAATTTCTTACTCCGAAGTTAAACTTATTCTAAAATAATTGTGAACCCGACCTTGCAACTAAAACTGAAACTGCTTTTCCACCGTTTATTACGCCTATATTGATTCCTAATTATTAGAAAAAGCTGGTTATTGCACTAAACATCTGCGGAGGTGCTTGAGATTTATGACAACTTCTAAAGAATACGTTTTGCCGTACCTTGCCCTGGCAGTGGTGTGCGTTGCTTGGGGAACTACCTATCTCGCCTTGCGCATTGGAGTTTTAGCGTTTCCACCTTTTTTATTTAGCGGAATCCGTCAGCTTATTGCAGGGATTTTATTGACCGGATTTCTCTTATTTATTAAAAAGATACCAATGCCTGACAAATCAACTTTGATTGGTCAGGCGATTGCCGGGTTTTTTATGATCACTTTAGGTAATGGATTAGTAGGGTGGGCAGAAGTTTATGTGCCCAGTGGGATTGCAGCCATTATTTGTTCAATGGTGCCTGTTTGGGTCATCCTCATTAATTTATTAATTGCCAAAGAAGAAAAACCAACCTTTCCTATTATGATGGGTTTGGTCATTGGGCTGATTGGCATCATTTTGATTTTTGGGGAAAATCTCTCCGATTTTACCTTTTCCACCTATGCGCTTGGCATCGTCATGATATTCATTGCTAATTTAGGATGGGCGGGCGGAAGTGTGTGGATGAAAATGAGAAACCAACATAGCAATCCATTTCTCAATGCAGGACTTCAAATGGGCTTCGGAGGTTTGTTCCTGTTTCCAATTAGCGCTTTCTTCGATAGTTATGAATCCATCCAATGGACAAGTAATGTGATCTATTCTTTAGTTTATCTTATTTTAGTTGGGTCAATTGCAGCTTATGCAAGCTATGCTTATGCCATACAGAAGCTACCTATCACTATCGTAACGTTGTATGCCTACATCAATCCAATTGTTGCTATTATTATAGGCTGGCTGGTGCTGGATGAAATTCTTAACTTAAGAATTGGTATTGCCATAGCCATTATATTAGTAGGCATCTATATTGTCAATCGCGGATACCAACTGCGAAATCTATGGAAGTCACAATTTTCCGCACCAACTGAATAAACATGAAACCAATTCCGTACCAAACCATTGATTGGGACAACATCAAACCGACAGTACATCCCGGTGAAACCGGAATGGCTTATTGGAAAACAATAGACTATGGTGGCCTAAGGATTAGAATGGTAGAGTATTCTGCTAATTATAAAGCGGATCATTGGTGCGAGCTGGGGCATATTATTTTTTGTATAAAAGGAGAATTGCAGTCAGAGCTTGCAGATGGCTCTATTCACATACTGAAAAAGAACATGAGTTATCATGTTAGTGATCAAATGAGCAAACATCGATCAATCTCCAAAGATGGCGTTTTAATTTTTATTGTTGATGGTGATTTTCTGAGCAACAAATAGCAATTAGATCATTCATGGATAAGATAAGAATGAAGACAACACCATGGTTTGAAAGAGAATTCAAATTTGGCTTACCACCCGGTATGCTTCCCTTTTTCCAGGAAAGACTTTCCTACATATCGATGCGTATGGACCATAGAGTAAAAGGTATGTCTGATAATAGATTATCAAAAAAATTCGATGGGAAATGGTCGGTAAAACAAAATATTGGACACCTGGCAGACGTGGATGAGATTGCCATGAAGAGAATCCATGAAATGCTATCTGGTAAACCGGTAATGAGTCCGGCTGTTTTCGAATCCAAAGAAGACTACCACTCGATGTCCATAGCAGATGTGATCGAATTATTCAAAAAGTCTAGGGCTGCCAATCTGGAAGTTTACAAAAGACTGACTGTAGCGGACCTGACCAAAAACAGCACTGCATCCAAGGCTAAAGACCCCAGTGGATTAGGCCATGTCTGATGCCGAGCATGATAATCACCATCTGGTAAAAATCAATGAGATATTGAAACGTCAAACACAATAGTATTCCTTGCATCATAAGATTAATTTCATTCACGATTCCTCTCAAATTCCCTCACATTTTAGATATCTTTATTTCCAAACATTAGCACATGCCCAAGACTGAGAGCATTACCATTCAAAAAACAAGCAAATCCAAATTACAGACAGTTGATTTTAACAATCTGGATTTTGGTAAATACATTTCGGATCACATGGCGATGGCCTCGTATACCAACAAACACTGGCAGCCATTGGAAATCGTGCCCTATGGTGATCTGGCGATGAGTCCAGCTATGCTTTCATTACATTATGGTCAGTCCATTTTTGAAGGCATGAAAGCGTTCAAAATGAAAGATGGCAATGCCAATATTTTCAGGCTTAAAAAGCACCATCAGCGATTGAATAAATCTCTTGCCCGCATGTGCATGCCTGAAATAAGCGAGCCCATGTTTACTGAAGCACTGGAGTCTTTGATCGAGGTAGATCAAAATTGGATACCTACCATAGAAGGCGCATCCCTATACATTAGGCCCGTTGTATTCGCTACCGAGGCAAGACTAGGTGTTAAAATTTCTGACCAGTATAAATTCATCATTATGACTACTCCGGTAGGCCCTTACTTTAGCAAACCTTATCGGTTAAAAGTAGAGGATCATTATGTGCGCACCGCAGAAGGAGGAACTGGTTTTGCGAAGTGTTCCGGAAATTATGGTGGAGCATTTTACCCAACTCAGGTAGCCAGGGAAGAAGGATTTGATCAGTTATTATGGACCGATCATAAAGATCACAACTACATTGATGAAGTGGGTATGATGAATGTGATGTTTGTTATCAATGAGACTCTTGTGACCCCAAAACTAAACACAGCGATACTCGATGGTGTCACCAGAGATACAATCATTACCCTTGCCAAGGAAATGAACATCCCTGTCGAAGAAAGAAGAATTGCCGTTTCCGAATTAGAATCTGCATTCAAAAATAACACGCTTTCTGAGGCATTTGGAGTTGGTACTGCCGCTGTGGTGGTGCCAATCCAAACCATCAACATACGTGGAGTGGATTACAGTATTGATCTTCCAGCTGAGGAAAGTATTCAGTTTAGGATCAAAAACAAACTTCTCCAAATTAGAACAGGAGAAGTTACTGACACGCATAGCTGGAATCACATCGTACCTTTAAATTAATCATTCGAAATCTTGAGAGCCGTTTACTTTTCAGGGAGCAATAATCCCTTATCCATCAAAGAAATTGAGAAGCCTAAACTTGGCAAGAACCAAGTGTTGGTAAAACTAAGAAACGCTGCCCTAAATCATCATGAGTTATGGATGCAAAAGGAACAAGAACAAATCATGCAAGATCAAGTGATCCTTGGCTCTGACGGAAGCGGGACAGTCGAAGCAGTAGAGGCTGAAGATGATCATTTCCTGATCGGCAAGGAAGTAGTAATTAACCCCTCTTTAGATTGGGGCAAAAATCCGGCTGTACAGGCTCATTCATTTTCTATTCTTGGATACCCGGCCAATGGCACCTTCAGCGATTACATCGCCATTTCCAAAAAACAAATTTTTGAAAAACCTGAACATCTTTCTTTTGAAGAAGCTGCGGCCATACCCCTGGCAGGGCTCACCGCTTATCGGGCCTTATTTACCAAAGTAAAATTGAGAAGAAGTGAAAAAGTATTGATAACGGGAATTGGGGGTGGTGTCGCCCTGTTTGCACTTCAATTTGCACTTTCCTTTGATGCCAGAGTTTACGTTACTTCCAGCTTAGACGACAAATTAGCAATGGCACGTGACATGGGCGCAAGCGGAGGTTATAATTATAAGGATCCGGAATGGGTAAAAAAGATTTCAAAGGAAACTGGAGGTTTCGATGTGATTATCGACAGTGCCGGCGGCAAAAATTTTAGTCAATTGCTGGAGTTGGCTTATCCTGGAGCCCGTATTGCGTTATACGGAAGGGGTGCCGGCACAATATCGGATATCTCACCAAAAACAATATTCTGGAAACAGCTTTCCATCTTTGGCAGCACCATGGGTACGGAAGATGAATTTCTGTCGATGTTGGACTTTTTTTGCAAACATCAGTTAAAACCCATTATTGATTCATCCTTTCCATTGGAAAATGTCGCTGATGCATTCAAGCGGATGGATCAAGGTGATCAATTTGGAAAAATTGTTTTATCCATTTCATAGCCTATTTCAATAGTGAATTACATTTTTCGATCTGACAAAAAGATTTCTCCTTCACAATTCATCGACATCCTGAAACGTTCGACCTTGGACGAACGCAGACCCGTGAACAGTCTTGAACGAATTGAAAAAATGTTAGTACATGGTAACGTACTCATTACAGCCTGGGATAATGAGAAGTTGATTGGTATATCTCGTGCCTTAACTGATTTTTCTTTTTGCTGCTATTTATCCGACTTGGCAGTCGACAAAGACTATCAGAAAATAGGAATTGGGAAAAAATTAATAGAAGAAACACATAAAGTAGCAGGCGTACTCACTTCTCTCATTCTGCTAGCTGCACCCACTGCGGCCGCCTACTACCCCAAAATTGGAATGGAGAATTTTAAAGACTGCTTTATCATAAGAAGAAAATAACCAAAAACATCATGAGTCAATTTCCCATCACCGATAAAACTCGAATTACGCGATTGCCTAAAAGAGGAGTTCAAGACAAAGATCAAATTTACAAAATTCTGGATGAAGCCCTGTTTTGCACAGTAGCTTTTAACTTAAATGGTCAGCCGTTTCAAATCCCGACTGGATTTTGTCGAATCGACAATACCCTGTATATCCATGGATCTGTGGGAAGTCATTACATGCGCGAGTTGGTTAGCAATAATTTACCCGTCAATATCAATGTGACCTTTTTAGACGGCCTGGTATTAGCACGTGCTGCATTTCACCATAGCGTCAATTACCGGTCAGTTTCCATTTTCAGTAAAGCAAAACGAGTGAGTGATCAAAAAGAACAAGATCATACTCTGGAAGTTTTTACGGAAAAAATGTGCAAGGGAAGATGGAAAGAGGTAAGAAAACCAACAGCAGGAGAATGGAAAGCAACTATGGTTATAGCGTTTGAAATAGAGGAAGCATCGGCAAAGGTGAGAACCGGGCCACCCGTCGACGATGACGAAGATTATTCACTCGACATTTGGGCAGGAGTGCTGCCCATGTCCATTGAAAAAAGAACTCCCATCGCGGATCCGAAGCTTAAAAGTGGCGTTGCACTTCCACTTTATCTCATTTAAGATTTGAAACAGCTCAAAGACAAGCTTTATACATATTGTCAAAACTGGATTGATGAAAAAATAAAATTGGCCCAGTCAACCATAGACAACGCGCAATCTTCAGCCAATGAGGAAACCAAAAGCAGCGCTGGGGACAAATACGAAACAGGTAGGGCCATGGCGCAACTAGAAGTTGAAAAGGGATCCCTTCAATTGGCCGAAGCCAATAAACTAAGAAGCTTAATGAATCTATTATCCGCTCCTACTACTTCAAATACTACGATTGTATTGGGAAGCTTGGTGCGTACGGATAAGGACTGGTTCTATATTTCGGTGAGTGCCGGCAAGGTGGTTATAGATGACCATTCCATCATTTGTCTCTCATCAATATCTCCGTTGGGAACTCAAATGATGGGCCTGAGCAAGGGCCAGAATTTTATTTTCAATAAACTCACCTTCGCGATTGAGGATATTTTCTGAAAATTTTTGCCTGAATTTGCCCTCTGGGAGGTTGTCTAAATTGACAAAAAAATCAAGGGAATTTGCTCAAAATTGGCTATTTTTGCGCGAATTCAAAATAAAGCAGCCAAAGGCCTATCAAAAAGCGAAAATACCTTTCTGAACCAAACCTGCCAGCGAGGAGTTCTATCATTGAAAATTGGAATGTTTCACTATAAATCAAGCTAAACTATGGGAAGACCCCCTATATTACCTAAGAAGAAAAAGGATGGTTTCTATTTAGAAATCCGTAACAAGGGCGCGAAATCCGGAATAATCATTATTAGAGACAGTGAGAAAGAGATGATGCAGGCCGTAAGGCAATATGAGAACACTAAGGATGTTATTATTTTAGGCGAGCACAAGAGTGGAAAACGAGTTGAGGAGAAGAAAAAGAAAATGCACCAAAAAGAAAAAGCATAATAAAAAAAGCCCCTAATGGGGCTTTTTTATGTGTTAGAACGGCAGGTCGTCAGAGCCCCCGTTATCCATAGGCTCCTCCATAGGTGGTGGTGGCGCGGAAGGGCTACTGGAACCTACACTCTTCTCCACTTTCCAGGCCCTGGCTTCAGTATACCATCTTCCATTGTACTCTCTGCTTTCCAGATCAACGGCTACATTCACTTCATCACCCTCAGTAATTCCAAATTGATCGATTTTATCTCCCCAAATAGAGAGACACACTTTTTTTGGATATTGACTTTGCGTCTCCACCACAAATTCCTGTTTTCTCCATTGTCCCTTCTTCCCCATTCCAGATTGCAATGGAAGCAGTTGAATCACTCTTCCTTTTAATTCCATAGCCATAAGGCATTCAATTTTAGTTTAACCCAATTTAATAGAACGGCAATTTGACGATTAATTGAGAATATGACAAAGCGGTCAAATGGCTTATTCTCTAATTCTTTTGAAAAAATCGTCCACGAGCACTTTGCAGTCTTCTTTTTTTACTCCACTCACTACATTGGTCTTAGGATGCAACACGGGGCTCTTTAATAGAGAGAATCCCTTTTGCACATCAGAGGCTCCATAAACGAGTTTCATCAACTGCACCCAATGAAGGGCGCCACCACACATCACACATGGCTCCAGGGTAACATATAACGTGCATTCACTCAAATATTTAGAGCCCAGGTAATTGGAGGCAGCCGTAATGGCAAGCATTTCAGCATGCGCGGTGGCATCAGTCAACTTCTCTGTCTGGTTATGGGCCCTCGCAATGATCTTATTTTGGCACACGACAACTGCGCCGACAGGGACCTCACCTATCTCAAAGGCTTTTCCTGCTTCTTTGAGAGCCTCCTTCATAAAAAAATCATCGGTGTATAGTTCCATTAAAAAGATTTCACAAAAATAAAATTGATTTACCTACTTAATATGGAGAGACTTCATCACCTCGTGAGCCGTTTCCTGCCAATCCTCTTTTAAATGATTTGGACAACTAAAGGTGACAACCAATGTCCGGCTTTTTTCAACCAGATAAAGGACATAAGTATACTTGAGAATAGAATCCTGATCACCTAAAGATCGCTGATCTCCGTTTATTCTTGAATCAAACTCGAAAAAAATATAGTTCTTCTTGTGAATTTCCTGGATACCCTCGTGGATCATCTCAACCCGATCGTACAAATTATAAATTCCTGCTTTGAAGAACTTTCTGCTCATTTCAACATTGGCATCAGGCCATTGAGTAGCCGATATTTTGATGCTAAAATCAATCATCCTATCCACGTCAGAATAAGCAGCAATGGGCTTTCTAACCGAGGGATGCCTCAGGGCAATGTCATCGGCGGTCATGGCCATCAGTTCGGATGGAAGGGAGACGGTGATATCAGATGAAATTTTAGTTTTTACCAGTTTATGCCTCTCATCACCGGGGCCTAAAAACACTGAAATTAGAAGTACGATATATGTCATGAGGCTTATTAAGCATAAATGAGACCAAATCCGAGGCTAAGATCTCGCCAAATCGAATATGGCATCAAATAAACACTTTAGCTTTTGTTAATTTGCACCCTCAAATTTAACAGAAAATACATGCTACGGACTCATACATGCGGTGAACTGCGAATAGACAACATAAATGAACAAGTAACGCTGACTGGTTGGGTACAAAGGGTTAGGGATAAAGGCAGCTTGCTCTGGGTGGATCTAAGAGATCGATATGGAATAACTCAAATATTTTTGGAGGAAGGTAAGTCAGACAATGAGCTCCTGCAAATCGCGCGCGATTGTGGGCGTGAGTTTGTAATCAAAGTGGTTGGCAAAGTGGTAGAAAGGCAATCCAAAAACAACAAAATCCCCACCGGAGATATCGAAATTAAAGCCGAGGAGATAACCATATTAAATCCCTCTAAGACTCCTCCATTTACCATTGAAGATGATACCGATGGCGGAGAGGATTTACGCATGAAATACCGATATCTTGATTTAAGGCGATCTCCCGTAAGAGAAAGCCTGCAACTCAGACATATAATGGCACAACAGACCAGGCGATACCTGGATGGTCAAAATTTCATAGAAGTGGAGACTCCCGTGCTTATTAAGTCAACCCCTGAAGGCGCCCGTGATTTTGTAGTGCCTTCCCGTATGAATCAGGGAGAATTTTATGCTTTACCTCAATCACCTCAGACATTTAAACAACTCTTAATGGTATCAGGATTTGATCGGTACTATCAAATTGTCAAATGCTTCCGCGATGAAGATTTGCGCGCTGACCGTCAGCCTGAGTTTACACAGATAGACTGTGAAATGGCATTTGTGGAACAGGAAGATGTACTCAATGTATTTGAGGGATTAATACGCCATTTGTTTAAGCACGTAAAAGGCATTGACATCCTATCTGTACCACGCATGACCTATGATGATGCCATGAAGTACTATGGATCTGACAAGCCCGATACGCGCTTTGAGATGAAATTCGTAGAAATGACAGAGGTGGTGAAAGGCAAAGGGTTCGCCATTTTTGATGATGCTCAATTGGTAGTTGGCATTTGCGCCAAAGGATGTGCCACTTATACGCGCAAACAAATCGATGAATTGACCGAGTATGTAAAAAGACCACAAGTGGGGGCCAAAGGTTTGATATACGCTCGCTATAGTGAAGATGGCACCTTCAAATCTTCTGTAGATAAGTTTTATGACGAAATCTCGTTAAAATCATGGGCCGATAAAATGAATGCGCAGCCAGGAGATCTTATGCTGTTAATGTCAGGTGAAGAGGAAAAAACACAAAAGGCTTTATGTGAGCTAAGACTATATCTCGGAAATCAATTGGGGTTACGCGATAGGAATACTTTCGCACCACTTTGGGTATTGGATTTCCCATTATTCGAATGGGTCGAAGAAACAAAGCGCTACCACGCCAAGCATCATCCTTTTACTTCTCCAAAGCGGGAGGATTTTCCTTTATTGGATTCAGATCCGGGAAAAGTAAGAGCCAATGCATATGATATGGTAATTAACGGATCAGAGATCGGAGGAGGGTCGATACGAATACATGACCGGCCAACCCAACAACTCATGTTTAAGAAATTAGGTTTTACGGACGAAGAAGCTAAAAAACAATTTGGTTTCTTAATGGAGGCATTTGAATATGGAGCACCACCACACGGAGGAATTGCCTTTGGTTTTGATAGACTGTGTTCCATTTTCGGAGGCGTTGATTCTATTCGTGATTTCATTGCCTTTCCAAAAAATAATGCAGGTCGAGATGTGATGATTGATTCGCCATCAACTATTTCCAAGGAGCAATTAAATGAATTAGGTATTAAATTGAAGTCTTAGACTTTAATTAAAAAAAGTAAGTCATGAAACAATTAATCGCCATCCTACTAATCGGAATCGCATTTCAAGCATGTAAGCCATCAACACAAGAACTCTATGAACAGGCTTCTTTGCGATTTGATCAAGACGACTTTGCAGGAGCTATTCAGCTACTCGATTCAATTATTGCTGTTGACGATACACGCGGAGATGTTTTTCATACGAGAGGAAGTTCTAAATTCAATTTAAAGGATTTTGACGGTGCCGTAGCCGATTATACCCGAGCTATTGAATTGTCTGGTTCGAAAGTAGATGCCGAATTATACTACTATCGGGGTGACGCTCACCTGATGTTGAAGGAATATGAAAAAGCTATTGAAAATTTCTCCATGGCTGTTACACTCATTCCTGACTATGCCGAAGCTTATAATTTAAGGGGAGATAGCTGGATCGCGACTGGAAACGCAGACAGTGCTTTTATCGACTATAGCCGTTCCATTAAGCTCAATCCTGATCTTCCAGGTGCTTATTTTGGACTGGCTAGCTACTATTCTAATGCTTCAAATCATAATCAAGCAATTGCCAATTACTCTAAAGCCATAGGGTTGAAAGCCATGCCTGATTATTATTACAACCGTGGCTTGGTTTACTATTTAGAAAATGATTTTGATAGCGCTATCAGTGATTTCTCCAAGACGCTCGAACTGGATAGTCAACACCTGGATGCCTACGTCATGCGAGGAAGCGTTAGAGACGAAGCGGGTCTCAAAGCAGAAGCAATTTCAGATTTTGATGTAGCCATTAACCTGGATCCAAATTATGGATTTGCTTACTTCAATCGTGGAATAACCAGAAAAAGCCAAGGAGACACTAAAGGTGCCTGCGAAGATTTTAATAAAGCATTGGAACTTGGCTATTTAGAGGCCATCGCCAAGACCGGTGATTGTGTTAACTAGTCAAGCAACCGGACATTCGCATCAGCATCTATCTTGATATCATCTTCCCCTACCTCATCGTACGGATTTTCCAAATGATCCTGAATATTGTCTAGACTGACAAGGATAAAACTATAAAGAATAGGCATGACATACTCCAATTGAGCAGAATAGGTATCAAATGTATTGGCAAAATAGGGTCCGTATATAATTGGGAATACATAAATAAATACTTTGCTGTAAGCGCGTAACGTGACAGGCGTTCGATAGTTGTGGATCACCTTCATATTATCAAACGCGATGATCATTTTACTAACATACTGGCTAATCCTGGAAATTTCCCCACTTTGAACACCCAGGTTTCGCATTTCCATGGTATAGGAAGACATTTTTGAAAAAAGCTGGTACATTTTTATCTCATCATCCATCCAGCTATCCATTTTCTGATTAGATAGCATAGTTTTCATCAGGGTAAACATTTCTTTGATAAGGTCTCTCATTCGACTTGATAAGTCATGGTCCTTTTCAATCGTCCAGTCACGAGTTGCATAGTACATGGCAATGGCATGTCCTTTGAAATCAGCAAATCGCTGAAGTGCGTTTTCTCTCCGGGTATAAGCCGAGCCAATTGAAAAAACGACTGGAAAAACGATGGCAACACCTACCAACATATCTGGAAAACCAGCCGTAAACCCCATTTGATGGCAAAAGTAAGTACTGATCAGGGAAAGGGCTGTAACAATAAAAGTTTTATAATTGATGATGAGGGTAAAACTTTTAAATATCTTTTTCATGTATCAAATGCGTTTGGAGGCCGTGAACGAAAATAAGAAATATTACGTCTAATATTAATAAATTAATAAATTGATAATTCACTAATTCTACCTGAATTGATGAAAGTCATATGATTTTAGTTGAAAAAAGTTTAGGTGATTCACCTCCTAAATTCTACTTTTTCACCGTATTGGAGGTTTACAAGGCTATTCCCCTATTGGCATAATGAGTGAATTTAGAGTTATATCTGATGAAGAGGTAAGTAATCAGATTAGCATGTCTACGGCTATTTCTATTATGCGGGAAGCATTTGTGCAAATTAGCCAGCGCTCAGCGACTGTCCCTGTCAGAAGTGCTTTATCCACAAAAGATGATAAAGGTCGAGTATTATTTATGCCTGCATACGTTCCTGCGTATAATTTGCTTGGCGTAAAAACGGTATCTGTATTTCCCGAAAACAACAAAAAAGGTTTGCCAACAATCCATGGTAAGATTCTGGTATTTGAAGATCAATCTGGAATACCCGTGGCACTTATCGATGCGGAGTACCTCACTGCCTTAAGGACTGGCGCTGCTTCAGGCCTTGCGACAGATCTTCTTGCTCATCCAGAAGCAAAAGTATTAGCCATTTTCGGCACCGGTACTCAATCGAAAACTCAAGTAGCCGCCATACTGGAAGTGAGAAACATTGAAGAGGTGCTTGTGTTTGGTACATCCCTTGAAAAGTCAAGTCAATTTTGTGCGTATCTCAAAAAGACACATCAAGTAAAATGTAGTGTAGCCAATACCGGAAGACATTTGATGGCTGCGGATATAATCTGCACAGCAACCACCGCCACAAAACCTCTTTTTAATTTGAATCAAATAAAACCTGGCGTGCACATCAATGGCATTGGTTCATTTAAACCAGATATGCACGAAATTGATTCAGCCATTATCAAAGAGTCGCTATTAATTGTTGACCAGCAGGAATCCGTTTTGTTGGAAGCAGGTGACATCATTATTCCTATCCAGGAAGGATTAATAAACGAGAACCACATTTATGGTGAATTAGGAGAAGTGATACGTGGATCTAAAAAAGGCAGAATAAATCAACAACAAATCACCGTTTTTAAGTC
>DATCZR010000192.1:0-7792 GCA_036525835.1 Cyclobacteriaceae bacterium | reverse complement strand
CACAAGAAAGGTTTGGTTTGCAAATAGCTCCCCCACCTCTCGGTTGAGTTCGAGTCCTATTGCTTGAATAATGACGTTTGAAATACCGAAAAGAATAAAAGCTACTAGCCCGAGCCCTATTCCAATAAAGACCGTTTTTGCTGTTACTTTTTTCCACCCTATGGAGGCAATAGTTTGCTTCTCCACAAAATAGATCCATAAAATGATGGAAAATAGAAGAAGTAGCCACATACCTACTTCGCGTAACAAAATGTTTTCAATGTTTAAAAACTTCAAAAGAAAAGGAGCCCCGAGAAATACGATTAATCCAATAAGTGATTTTTTGTTCATAAGTCAAATAATTTGTTTCGGATGCAAATGACCTATGCTTTTACGTATAATCATTGTGAAAGGCTAAACAAACACCTCAATGGTCATTGAAACCATACCGAATGATCACTCATTTTCCGGATAGCTATCAAACCACTGCTTAAATCGTGTAGATTTATATCTACTGACAGTCTCGGTGTGACTTTTATTTGATTGGCCAATGGTTACAAGAAGTCGGTGATTTGGCAGCTTTTTTAGTTGGGAGATTGCCTGGTGGTTCACCAGCATTCTTCGGTTCAATCTAAAGTACCTGCCAGCGAGTATATTTTCGAGTTCACAAAGGTTGTATTGTGTCATCCACTTTTTTCCAGATTTATCTACCAGAAATACAATCTTGGATTCACTGATGAAATAAAGCACTTTCTTGAGGTCATGATTGACGGCCCCTCGTGAATCTTTTATCATAATAAAATCCTGTGAATAGTTTTCGGAAGGTTCTTTATTTTTCACTCGAAATAAGAATTCACCATCACTCAACCACGATCTCCAAATATGGATGCCAGCATAGAATATCACTATTAATAAACTGAAACCACAAGTTGCAAAAAGCCCTCGAAGAAAATTGACGAATACAAAATTCCAGTCGTTTAAGTAGATTAAAATTGGATAAAAAATAAGATAGATAATCGATGTTATTACTATAGAAGCCACCGTCAATTCAAAAGGCAGAAATTGGGTGACCTTATTGGAGTCAATCTTAGACTGAAGTATAAATTCCAGTGTGAGCTTGTTTGCAAACCAGATAAGCAAGGTTCCAAAGATCCTTATTCCCAATTGGGCACTTAGCAAAATAGTGGAGTCGAACCTGCCATACTGAAGAGCCATTGAAAAAATGACCATCAAAATGATGACAGCCGTTTCTATATAGTAGATGCCTCGATCCTTTGGCCACACATCTATTTTAGTGTCGTCCATAGTCGATACCGGATGATGTTTTTATTCTGTATGATAGCGGCGAGTTGGCGGATTGATCGGACATTGTTTAAATATAGCAAAATTGGTATACCTTAAACACATGCTTTATAGGACAGGTATAAGGACAGATAAGAGTTGGGATCGGATTACGAGCTTCAAATCCGATAACTGAGGTAACCACATATGTGGTGTACCCCCACTATGGCAGGGTCGCGTTTTACTTATGTAATTTAGCTAATTCCCTAATGAAATCTGATCTTATCCAATGTCGCTATTGCGCCTACCTCTCCTTTTGAACTAAATCCACTTCTGATCATGCACCGTTCGCTCATGCTCTACCGCACCGGTATGGGCCGTGTCCTTAGGTTCAAATAACAACACCCATACTTCCTCTCCATTGGTTCTCGGGTTGTGCTCCACTCCTTTGGGTACGATAATCATCTCCCCTTCTTTCACCACTTCCGTTCTGTCCCGAAAGTCCATATACAACGCGCCTTTGAAAATCATAAACAACTCGTCTTCATTTTCGTGACTGTGCCATACAAACTCGTCTTTCACTTTAGCCAACTTCACATATTGTCCATTGAGTTCGCCAATAATCTTAGGCGTCCATGTTTCTGAAAAGAGTTGGAATTTTTCAATAATGTTGACCGGCTGCATAGCTACTGATTTTTAATTCATAGGAAAGCCAGTAAATTTAGTTTTTCTGGTTCTTAAAAGACAATAATGAGTAGCAAAGTTGAAACCTGCACGTTATCCCCCACCTTAAACATATCCAGGGTACTTACTGGCTTGTGGCAGATAGCCGACATGGAACGTGACGGCAAAACGGTAGACCTTAAACAAGCGGCATCCGCCATGCAACAGTATGCATCAGCCGGCTTCACCACCTTTGACATGGCTGATCACTATGGCTCGGCAGAAATTATTGCAGGTGAATTTCAAAAGAGTTCAGCAAGTAAAGTTCAGCTGCTCACCAAATGGGTGCCCAAACCCGGGCAAACATCAAAGGAAGAAGTGCGACAGGCAGTGATCACCGCATTAAATCGGCTTCAGGCCAAATCGATCGATTTGCTTCAGTTTCATGCCTGGAACTATGCCGACCCCAACTGGCTGGATTGCCTGTATTGGCTTCAGGAAATGAAACAAGAAGGCTTGATTTCAAATCTGGGTGTCACCAATTTTGATACAGCCCATCTTAGAATTGTGTTAACCAGTGGGATAGACATTGTGTCCAACCAGGTATGTTATTCTCTCATTGACCAGCGGGCCTCCGGTGCGATGAGTGCGCTATGCAAGGAGTTTGATATTAAGTTGCTGGCATTTGGAACCGTGGCCGGTGGCTTCCTTACTGATCGATGGATTGGAAAACCAGAACCTGCCCTTAACGATAAACTGACCTGGTCTCAAATGAAATACAAACGCTTCATCGATGCGGCAGGCGGATGGGAAAAATTTCAATCGTTGCTCACTGTGCTGGATCAGGTGGCTAAAAAACATCAGGTCTCCATCGCCAATGTGGCCAGTCGCTACATGTTGGAACAACCTGCAGTTGGTAGTGTCATC
Source organism: Cyclobacteriaceae bacterium (assembly GCA_036525835.1). GTDB lineage: Bacteria > Bacteroidota > Bacteroidia > Cytophagales > Cyclobacteriaceae > ELB16-189. The sequence continues at coordinate 4,942 of DATCZR010000192.1, read as the reverse complement.
ATAGGAGCCAGACTAGGGCTAAGTGAACACGTGACAGAAAACCAAAAGTTGTTTGAATTTTCACTTGACGAAAATAGTAAAGCTGAAATAAAAAAAGTGATAGCCAAACTCGACACCATTCCAGGTGATTGCGGGGATGAGTATCGCAAGCCTCCGTTCCTGACTGCATCAGGAGATCTAAGCCATCATGTAGATACGATTCCACCTCCCTTTCCAACGGTGCAAGGCTCAGATGGAAGGGCCAAAGCACTAAGCGGAACGGTATGGGAAGTTATAGCGGGCTTTAGCAGAGCGGTGCGGAAGGGAAACCGCATTCTCATATCTGGCACTACCGCTACACATGGCATAAGAGCCATTGGAGGTAATGATCCCGCTGCCCAGACACATTTTGTAATCGACAAAATTGAAGGGGCGTTACAATCGCTGGGCGGTACACTGGAAGAGGTGGTGAGGACAAGAATATTTATTAAGAAGGTAAGCGATTGGGAGCCTATCGCCCGTGTGCACGGAGAAAGATTCAAAGACATTCAGCCAGCCAACACCATGGTGAAAGCCGAATTGATTGGAGATGAATACCTGGTAGAGATAGAGGCCGAAGCCATTTTGACGGAATAAAATTCAAAACTTAGCTATTGTGGCGTAAGCCATTCGCTTCGCAGCTTCATTTGTGCCGCTGTGGCGTCAGCATCAAACGAAATAACGTGCCGTCTCCTTGAGATTACAGGAGTAACTGGCGCTTCCAACCTCGTCTCTACGAAATTTCCAGATTCATTTTTCCGCAATACGGTATAAGACAATTTTTGACCTTCGGCCAGTGCTGTTCTATGTCTGCCCAGGATCACTCTAGCTTCATCTTCATCTGGAGGCAGCAGCTCATCGTTGATTTTTAGTAGAATATCACCATCCTTAATTTCCAAAAGCACACCTTGGTTGCTCAGCCTGTCCGCGTTTTGAAATGCAAATCGAGTTTTATTCTGGTATGTTACTGTGGTGATATTGCTGCTTCCAAATCCGAGATTGTAAGACCGATCCTCCACTAACTTTTCATAATTAACGCCAACTAACTTAAAAATATCTGTCAGAGGAAGCGGTGTAGATCCGGCCACGTAAGTATTCAAAAAACCTTCAATTTCAGGATAGGTCATCTTTCCAATCTCAGTAAATAGTTGGTCATCCTGGAAGGCTTTATCTTTGCCGTACTTTTTTGAGAGATCATGAATTAGATTCTGTAGCCCATAACTCCCTCCCGACAATTGCCTGAGTTTAATATCAAGGCATAATCCTATTAATGCTCCCTTTTGATATACGTTATAGAACTGGTCTCCATACTTATCAATAACATGCTTGCTCAACTCAGTGAAAGGAAGATCATCGCTAAACTGATCCGCCATCATCATTTTTTCTCTTAAATCATTCAGGTATTGGTCCGGGGTAATCAATTCATATTTCACTTGCATGTTTCCGGAAAAATATTCTGTAACTCCTTCATACAGCCACAAGTGTTGCGACATTTTAGGTTCATTGAAATCGAAGTGACCGATCTCTTCTGAATGGATGTTGAGTGGTGTGACAATATGAAAGAACTCGTGGGAGGCAAAGTCTTGCAATGACCTGCTCATGGTTTCAATACTTCGTTCAGGCATGAAATACAGAGAAGAATAGGAATGCTCCAGCGCCCCAAATGACATTACCATTTTATCGGTAAAATAAAAGATGAAAGCATACTTTTCTACGGGCAAGGTACCTCCCAAATATGCTTTTTGTGCCATTAATATCTTACTAATACTTTCGGCAATCTCCCTGGCAGTTACTCTTTTGTTAGGTGAGTATACACCAATTAAAACGTCCGTATTGGCTACTTTTATAACGGCAGTATCCGCCTTGGCATACATCAACGGAGAGTCCACCAACCGATCAAAATTCTCAGCTTGATAGATGTCTGTTTTCTTTTCTTGAGATCGATCAACTTCATGATCTATAGCGGGTGGCGACATCCCCTTCTTTTCAGGAATCAGGCCGGTGGTTCCATAGAAAGATTTATCTCTGGTAACATTGACACGCAAAGGTATTTCCTTCATTTGATCAAAGTATCCAAAAAACCCAGCCGGGTTGATCACAAAATTTTTGTTTGCTTCAATGTTTGTTCCCGCTGGCCAAAAAATGACGGGGCCACGCAGCTTCGTATCAAAACTATCCTCGATCCAATAGCTTATCTTCCCGATGTTATTGGCATTATTAATTTGCCATGAATTGGTATCCAGCTTAATCGTGGGCATCAAGGCTCCCTTCTTATCTCTCACCTCAAACCGGGAAACAAATCGGCCATAATCCTGAACAGCGTAAGTGCCGGGGATGATTTTTGGCAAATGAAATGAAATTTGACTCGATGTGATCGGTGGTGGCAACAGCTCAACCATAACCTTATCATCCACCACTTGAGTCAAGTCTATATTATACTCATATCCCGCTGGCGTTTGTGCTGCCATTTTCTGGCAAATGACAATAATTGCTACTAGCAATACCACAATTCTCATGAGTCCGTGAATTCTTTTTTAGGCGTATTTTGAATAAATCCCATTACACTTAATTATTAGTATAGTTACATCTTTTATTCCAAAACCCTATTCTGTGGTATGGAATTTATGATCACCCAATTTTTGAACTAAATTGGAGCCGATTATTTGACTTGGAACGATGAGCTTTTCAATAGCAGAAATAAAAGAACTGATTACTACCCTATATCAACTGGAGGGTGAAATAAAACAGCTGCCCGGTGAGATTGATCTCAATTATCAACTACAAACCCAGGATGGCTCCAAGTATACATTCAAGATTGCCAATCCAAATGAAAAGTGCGAAAATCTGGAGTTTCAGAATGCCTTAATGCTTCATCTGCTTTCAAAACAGTTGGGACTCGAGATCCCTCAGGTGATTTTTACGGTTGATGGTGAACTGATTAGCACCATTAAAGACAAACAAAGCAAGCAACGGTTCACGCGCCTGTTAAGCTGGGTTGAAGGCCGGCCATTTGCTACCGTAAATCCACATACTCCTGATCTCTTACTGGGATTGGGCAACTTGTGTGGAAAATTAAGTGTAGCGCTACAAGATTTTGACCACGAAACGGCACACCGCTTTATCAAATGGGATTTGGCACAGGGCGAATGGATCAAACCTCACTGGGATAAGGAAAATGATCCTCATAAAAAGAACCAGTTTAGTTACTTCTACTCACTTTACGAAAAGGTGGTTAAACCCATCGAAAGTAGTTTGCCAAAAAGTGTGATCTACAACGACATGAATGACTATAATGTGCTGGTCAGTCATGATCTGAACAACCCCAAGGTACCTGGTGTCATTGATTTTGGCGATGCTGTCTATAGCCATCAAATTAATGAATTGGCCATTGCATTGACTTACAGTCTTATGCACAAGCCCGATCCGATTCAGACAGCCCATTATATCGTAAAGGGCTATCACCAGGTATGCCCATTATCACAAGGTGAATTGCAGGCACTCTTTCCATTGATTGGCCTGAGATTACTGATCAGTGTAACTTGCTCCAGGCTCAATCGAGACGAGGAACCTGACAATATTTATTTACAAATAAGTGACAAAGCTGCTTGGGAATTGTTGAAAAAACTGAGAGCGATCTCACCACAGTTTGCCTACTATTCTTTTAGAGAAGCATGCGGCATGGAACCGCATCCGTCCAACGAGGTATTTAAAAAATGGTGTCACAAGAATGCCACTTCATTCAAACCCGTTATTGGGACACCATTAGAAGCAGACGACGTGCATTGGCTCGACTTACGTATGGGTAGCCTTGAGTTGGGCAATCAATCCAATGTATTAGATGGAATCAAACTCGAGGAGAGAATTCAACAAGCAATCAGCATATCAGGTAAATCAATTGGAATTGGAAAATACAATGAAGTCAGGCCTTTTTATACGTCCAATGCATTTCAGCATGAAGGCAATGATGGGCCCGAATGGAGGACGGTGCATATTGGCCTTGACGTTTTTGCAGCTGCCGAACAACCCGTGTTTGCACCCCTTGATGGTGTAGTTTACAGTGTAGAAGATAATGCAGGCAATAGAAATTATGGTCCAACGGTAATCTTGCAGCATGATGTTGAACCTGGGTTAACCTTTTATACCTTATATGGGCACTTAAGCAGATCTACTTTAACACATTTGAAACCAGGCGACCAAGTGCTGGCAGGTGATCAATTTAGTTCTCTCGGAAACTTCGAGGAAAATGGCGGATGGTCTCCTCACCTTCACTTTCAAATTACACTCGACTTGTTAGGAAAGCAAGGTGATTTTCCCGGGGTAGCACTCCCTGGTCAAATCGAAATTTGGAAAAGCATTTGTCCCAATCCATGGCTATTGATCGATGGCTCAAATTCATATGGGGTACTGCCTGAAATGAATACAGATTTGATGGCTTATCGCAAATCACACTTAGGAAAAAACCTTAGTTTGTCCTACCATCAGCCGTTACGAATGGAAAGAGGTTTTGGACAATACCTTTATGACTCCAATGGGCGTAAATACCTGGACACCGTAAACAATGTGGCTCATGTCGGCCATGAACATCCCAGGGTAGTCGCTGCCGGGCAAAATCAAATGGCAGTCTTGAATACCAATACGCGATACCTCCATAAAAACATTATCAACTTCACAGAGGCAATATTGGAAACACTTCCCAAAGATCTGGAAGTGGCCTATATAGTCAATTCAGGAAGTGAAGCCAATGAACTAGCGTTGAGGATCGCCAAAACGTATACCAACCAGCGCGATATGGTTGTGGTAGAAATAGGCTACCATGGCAATACCAATGCCTGCGTGGAGGTGAGCTCATATAAGTTTGACAGAAAGGGCGGTAAAGGTGCTGCAGATCATATCCATGTTGTACCCATTCCCGATAACTACAGGG
>DATCZR010000191.1:0-2262 GCA_036525835.1 Cyclobacteriaceae bacterium | reverse complement strand
AGATTCTACTGGTCGTCTTGGCGGTATAGCCATTGTCAGCTCCAGTGGCAATCTTAACTCCCATGGCATGGGCTTTCTTGAAAACTTGCTCGGCTATGGGCATCATGAACTTGCCCCTAAGTTCGATTACCGGATCATCGTAATCACCGCCAGGCAAAGTGAGGTCTTCCAATGTGATGAAGGTTGGAACCAGGTAAGTGCCTTTTTCTTTCATCAACTGAAGGGTTTCGTCCTTCAGGAAGGTGCCATGCTCAATGCTTCTGGCACCGGCTTTCACGGCGGCTCGTGCGCCTTCATCACCATGCGCGTGGATCATGATAGGAACATCGCGCTTGGCCGCTTCATCTACAATTACCTTAAGCTGATGTTCTGTGTACGTTTGTTCGCGAGGATCAGTATCTGGTCGTCCGGCTCTTTCCGTTCCCCGTGTTTTAATGACATCAGCTCCGCGATCAATATTCACATTGACCAGCTTTCTCAACTCCTCGTCTGTATTTACTCCATTGATTAGAGTAAGCAATCTAGGATCAGCTAGAATGGTCTCTCCTAAATTGGGGGTGACATACACCCCGCATGCCACCATATCCGGCCCAGCAATCACCCCGGCCTGGACCATTTCTCGAATGGAAACATCCTGAAAGGCAGATACACTTGCACTGCGTACAGTTGTTACTCCAGTATGCATTGCCCGTTTTGCTGATTCCAAATTATCCAGGTGCGTGTGTACGTCAATCATTCCAGGTAGCAGGTAGTTGCCTTCGCAATCGATCACCGTATACGATGAAGCGACGGGGTCTCCCTTCTTTCCAACCTTCTCAACCTTGCCATTTTTAACAAACACAACAGCATCAGGATATATTTTATTCTCTGTTCCATTAAACAAGTTGGCATTGGTCAGCACGTAATCCTTTTGCTGAGCAAATGCATGAGAGGCAATCAGGAAAAATAGGAGGTGGGTGAATTTCATGGGCTGGATCTGAGATGCTGGTTTATTGTGTTTTTAAAAGGGTTGAGGCCTCATCAATTTGTTTGGAATACTTATTCAAATTGTTAGCAACAATTTCAATTTGTTCCTGGGCTTCTTTCCAGTTACGTTCTTCAATGCCTTCGCGAATGCCGGGCAGGGTTTTTACGCCATACCCTGTATAATACCCAGGGGCGTAAATGGAGTGTTGAAACCAAGGCCTGCGGGGTAATCCGTCGGCAATAGTTAAGTGCTGCTCTGCCGTAAAGAGCAATTTGTTCAGCTTGGCGAGATTGGCCGAAGGACTTGGATTTGCATTAGCCAAATCGGCATAAGCTTGAGCACTCTTTTCCAATGAAGCCACCGCATTCAAAAGATTGCTAAAGTTCAAATAGGGAACTGGATCTTTTGCTTTTGGCTGCACGAATGTTTCTGTGGGATCACTTGCTAGCTTGTATCTATTCTCTCTGATCATTTGGTTCTCAACTTCGGTCGACTCCCTCATGTTATCAATCAAAGTAGTGACCTCATTTACATAACCATTTACCGTTTTGTAAAATCCCTTAAAGTCAAATGGCAACACGGTGGCGCCTGCTAATCGCAAAGTTACGCGGCCGGCAGTTTTAGCTAAAGCGACACCATATTCAAACTTTCCATCCTTAAACCTTTTGTAGTGATCATACGAATCATAAATGGAATGATATTCCCCGCCACCATCTTCTCCACCGTAGCCAATATTCAACGCAGGAATTCCCAGGTGTTGAATAAATGGACTATAATCTGATCCTGATCCCAGCGCATCTATCGTGATTCTTGAAGAGTTGATGATTTCTTTCTTGCGTTTTGCTGAGGAGGCATAGCTGGCTAAGGCAGACTTCCTTCTTTCCAATACGCTGACTCCGGTTTGAGGATCCGTGACATCTCTGGCTACATCGCTTACCATTTGCTCAAGGGTATGTGATCCTTGAGCATAAAGAAATCCTCTTCCATTGCCATCGGAGTTAATGTAAGCCACTACCTTTTGTCGTAATTCTTTGGCATGATCTTCTGCCCATTCTGTAGAACCTATCAAGCCGGGTTCTTCACCATCCCATCCGCAGTATATGATAGTTCTCTTTGGCTTCCATCCGGCTTTTACTAGCTCTCCAATCGCTCTGGCTTCCTCCATAAGCGCCACCATGCCACTTATGGGATCGCTGGCACCATTTACCCAGGCATCGTGGTGATTGCCACGAATCACCCATTCATCCGGGAACTCGCTTCCTGTCATCCTTGCAATGACGTTATGACAATCCACT
>DATCZR010000190.1:0-8497 GCA_036525835.1 Cyclobacteriaceae bacterium | reverse complement strand
TGATCCTGTACTTCATCAAACAAGTATCCAAATTTCAGGTTTTTTGGCCTACTCCCGAAGGATACGTTTTTGATATACTTTGAAAATTCAATGAAATGTGGAGAGCTCTTGCCGATATAGCCCCACAAGATAATTTTGCTTGTATGCTGATCCATCTTCATTGCATTGAGCGCAAGCATGATGTATTTTACATAGTCAGCGAAATGCTGAATGGCAAACTGATTGTAATAAACTAGTTTCCCAGCGTTGATAGAAAGGATATGTAGTTTGAACCGATCGACATAAACAAACAGTGGGGCTTGCGATTGGTCTGTTGCAAAGTCTAGCATACCTTCTATTAAGCAAGATGATTGGTGCAGGAATTCTACAGTTGAATTTTTGTATAAATCTAGAATCCACAGATGCAATGCCTGGTGAATGGCAAATACAGTGATCGCCTTATTCTTGTCATTGCTACAGTGCAATACCAACTCATTTTGTTCGTCCACCTTGGCGTTTAGTTTAAGGTATTCGATGGCGGCTTCTTCCACAAACAACGATTCAGGAATTTGCGCAAATTTATTGTTCTTGATGCACATTTTCACTTTGCTCCAAAAACCAGCAGAAAGGAGTTGATGTGCTTCAAATAATTTTTTTAAAAGACTTAGCAATTCATCATTCGTACTTAGGTTTTGAAAGATGTAATCTTCAAAAAATACAAATCGGTTTTGATTATCTACTATACCAATTTGTAAATCCCTAACGCTAATGTGAATGAACAGACAATACTGATGAAGCTGATCAACATCAAATTTATCGTCTTTGATTTTCTTGATCAGCTTGTAACTCTGAAGCGCTGATGCCAAAATAGATTAGGATTCCCAGTTTCCGGATGTACTTACATCAGTGCGGGAGCCAAAACGCAACGGCTTGCGGTTCTTAGCTTCATTGGCCTCGCTTCTGAAAGGGTTGACTGGATTAGGATCCTTAACCTCAATCACATCTACCAAGACACCGTTTCTGTCCACATTGCCAACAAAAATATCAAATTTAGTCTCGGTGCCCGGTTTATAGGCAAGCCTGGTGAGGTCAACATCAGGATTGAATTTATAGTCCCAAATGGTCATTAAAATTTGTCCTTTCTTTACTTCTTGTCCAACTCTCACTGGAGTTAGTGAACTGATAAATCCATCTTCAGTGAAAGGAGGCTCTATATTCTTTTCCTCCACTTTAAGCATATATCCACGCTGATTCTTTACTGCCCGGTCGCCCATTTTAACCTTGTAACCCAAGAAAATTCCGTTATCAGCCGCATTTACGTTGAAATTCTGCTTAAATATCCTTTCTCGAGCCGGCGTAAATCCAAGTGTATCAATGTGAACAATAACCTCTTCACCTCCATACGGCTTCTGGATTATTTCTTCTCTTCTTTCAACAATGGCAACTTGTCCATTTTGGATGAAGTTCATGAGTGAATCCCAATTTGAGGTATATCTGCCATGAACCTCCTGAAACAAGATTTCTGCTTCTCGTATTAGCTTAAGCTTTTCAATTACGGCAGCCTCCTTAATATCAATGGATTTACGTTCTTCAATAGTACCTTGAACACCACTATAAAGGTAATAGCCCAGAAAAATGCTAACTGCAAACAGTACGTAGGTCAGAATTTTGATAAGGTTCATTTTTACATAGGTTTAAGCTTGCAATAATAATTATTTTAGGCCGTTTAACACAACCAATTATAATTTAAAATAACCCCTTAAATCAAGGATTTCGGCCGGGTCTGACACATTTTTAAATATGCCATGGACCTGGCCTGAGTCGAGTTCCTTTATCTCTTTCCAAGGGAAAAATCGGGCATCGGTTATGATCTGACTTTCGGATTCCATTTCCGGATCCATTCCTTTTTTTAATGCTCCTCCCTTTACCTCTACCGTAAAGAATAACTCTATCGCGTGCAGGGGGGGCTCAATGAACTCAACAGTAAAAAGTAATTCTTTGGCCGAAATAGTCAAATTTGTTTCTTCTTTGAATTCGCGCTCAAGGGCTTGCAAAACCGACTCTCCATATTCAATGCCTCCGCCTGGTGGTGCCCATAAATTGCCATCTCCAAGCCCTTTGTGATTCACCAGTAGTAACTCGTCATTAACAACGCAAATACCGCAAATCCGCGTTCTTACCTTGTGGCCATATATGTTATGAATTGATTTTGGCACGAAATTGTTGATCTAAAATATCTGATTGAGGTTTAATCTAGTAATACTTTATGAATCCCTAAATTTGAAAAAAATCACATCATGAAGCGCTTTATTCTACTTTTCCCGGCCATTTTTATTTTTTTCCTTTCCTATGGACAGGACAAGCCTGCTTCCATCAGCGGACCAATTATTTCATGGGAAAATCCGTCTCATGAATTTGGCGACATAAAACAGGGTGAAAGAGTAGAGGTCGTTTTTAAGTTCACCAATTCAGGTTCATCTCCATTGGTCATCACCAATGTAGAGGTGACTTGCGGGTGCACCACACCAAAGGGTTGGCCTAGAGATCCGATTATGCCCGGAGGAAAAGGCGAACTCACGGTGGCATTTAATAGTGTGGGTAAGTATGGAAGACAGAACAAGGTGATCAAAGTAATCTCCAACGCGGTAGGGGAAAAGAATCAGGTGATGTTTACCGCTAATGTATTAGTGAAAGAGTAGCGTTATTTAAGGCAAGCTAAAACAAAAAGAAGCCAACCAATCAACAAAAATACACCGCCTATTGGCGTAATGGTGCCCCAGAGCGTATTGCCGCTCAATGAGAGTACATAAAGACTGCCAGAGAAAACTACAATACCACATAAAAAAAAGCGACTGGACCAGTTCAGCCTAACTTGATCTATTCTATCAGCGAGTGTTCCAAGAATCAGTAAAGCTAAGGCGTGGTAAAATTGATACCGAGTGGCTAGTTCAAAAGTGTCGAGTCTGTCATTTGCAATAAGGGTATCTTTTAATGCGTGCGCTCCAAAAGCGCCTATGGCTATAGCTAGTCCGCCAAAAACACCGCCAAATAATAAAATCCTTTTCTGAAGCGTCATACCTATTTTCGCCCTCCAAAAATGGTCGTGCCTATGCGTACCATAGTGCTACCCATTTCAAGGGCTATCTTGTAGTCAGAACTCATCCCCATTGAAAGGTCTTTCATCTCAATATTCTTACTGAATTTTTTACTTTTCAATTCGTCAAAATAACCTTTCAGTTGTATGAACTCTGAACGGATTTGCTCCTCATTGTCAGTCAATGTTGCCATCCCCATCAAGCCAATCACTTTCACAAAGGGATAATTGTTTACTTCATTCAGTAATCGCAGGAGCTCATCATAAGACAGGCCAAACTTGGAATCCTCCTGGGCAATGTGAATTTGTAAAAGGCAGGAAATTACTCGATTTTCTTTGTTGCCTTGTTTATTTATTTCAGCTACTAATTTTTGGCTGTCGACAGAATGAATTTGTGATACGAATGGAGCAATATATTTTACTTTATTGGTTTGCAGGTGCCCGATCATGTGCCACTCAATATCCTTTGGAAGCTCTTTCCACTTTTTTTCTAGTTCTTGCGCCTTGTTCTCCCCAAAGGACCTTTGGCCTGCATGGTATGCTTCCAGTATCTTGTCTATTGGCTGTGTCTTGCTTACAGCTATTAATTTGCATTTTTTAGGCGTCAGCTCCCGCTGCAGTAAGTCTATGTTGTTTTTAACGCTCATTTTATATCTTTGCCCGCCTACATGAATGGGTCTACATGAGTACGAATGCAATAATATGGCGATATTAGGCACCTTACTAAAAAAAGGTATAAAACTTCGGGAAAATCTGGAACAGGAGTACTCGTCACCGGCTGAGCTCCAAAAAAAAGAATTAATAGACCTCCTAATCACGGCAAGCCAGACCGAATTTGGTAAGTATTATAGCTTCCAGAAGATTCTAACTGATTTCAGGAAAAAGGATAAAAACTTTCATGAATCCTTCAGTTCGGCCATACCGATTCACGACTACAATAAGATTTATCAAGATTGGTGGAACCTGTCACTGAAAGGTGCCAAGAATATTTGTTGGCCGGGTAGAATTAAATACTTCGCCCTCAGTTCTGGAACTTCCGAGTCTTCTTCGAAGCATATTCCCGTAACCAAGGAGATGACGAAGGCCATTCAAAGAACCAGTATCAGGCAAATACTCACCCTGTCAAAATATGAACTGCCAAGTGACTTCTTTGGGGCTGGAATTCTGATGATTGGGGGTAGCACACACCTTAGCCGGAGAGGAAATTATTTTGAGGGTGACTTAAGTGGTATTCAGGCCGCGAGGCTTCCATTTTGGTTTCAGCACTTTTACAAACCAGGCAAGAAGATAGCCAAGACAAGAAGCTGGGATGCTAAATTACAGGACATAGTAGACAATGCGCATCAATGGGATATAGGTATAATAGTGGGCGTTCCTGCGTGGATACAAATACTGCTAGAAAAGATTTTGCTTCAATACAAGGTAAGTGATATACATCAAATTTGGCCAAACTTAAGCGTGTATGTTCATGGAGGGGTATCATTTGATCCTTATAAAAAGGGATTTGAAAAGTTGTTAGGCAGACCCATTCACTATATCGAAACATATCTCGCCTCAGAAGGATTTATTGCCTATCAAGCAGTACCCGAGCGCAAATCGATGAAATTGGTACTGAACAATGGTATTTTTTATGAGTTCATACTTTTTGATGAACAGAATTTTAATTCGAATGGTGAATTGAAACCTGATGCTAAATCTTGTTTTATAGACCAGGTTCAAGAGGGCAAGGAGTATGCGTTGCTATTGTCTACATGTTCTGGTGCGTGGCGATATTTGATAGGGGATATCATCAAATTCACTTCTTTGGAGGAATCAGAAATTATTATAACAGGTAGAACCAAGCATTTCTTGAGTTTGTGTGGAGAACATCTTTCGGTTGATAACATGAACAAAGCCATTGAGCTTGTATCTAGCGAAATGAATATTAATATCAAGGAGTTTACTGTTGCAGGGGTACCTCATGGCAGTCTTTTCGGTCATCGATGGTTTATCGGAACGGATGATAAGGTGGATTCTAATATGCTACGGGATAAGTTAGATGATCAATTAAAGCAACTTAATGATGACTATGCCGTTGAGCGTAGTGCAGCCTTAAAGGAAGTGGTGGTGGATATACTTCCTGTTAAAACCTTTTATGAATGGATGGAATGGAAAGGTAAGGTAGGTGGACAGAATAAATTTCCAAGAGTGCTCAAGAAAGCACAATTGGATGAGTGGCTTAATTTTTTGGAGGCAAACAAATCCACATGATTATATTCCAAGGAATTAAGTTCGGGCTAATACTTGCTTTACTGATTGGGCCAGTTTTTTTTACGATTATTCAAACCAGCGTAGAGCGTGGATTTTGGAATGGGGTACTCGTTGCATTTGGCGTTTCCCTGAGTGATATCCTTTACGTGATAATATGTTTCTTGGGTATGGCTCAAGTACTTGAGAATGGAGGCTTCAGAATGTTTCTGGCTTATGCTGGTGGGGCCATATTGATACTATTTGGAGTTTATCACCTGGTTTTTAAAAGCCGAAGAAGAATGCATAAGTATGCAAATGCGGCCAAAGAAAAGGGATTTTTTAGATACTTGATTAAGGGTTTTATTATCAATGGCCTAAGCCCTATGGTTCCTATTTTTTGGATTGGGGTGGTCAGTATCGCTACCCTAGATTTGGAATACACCAGTGGAATCAACTTTGCTATTTTTTTTACGTCTCTTCTATTAACTGTACTATTTACTGATTTGGCCAAAGCTTACCTGGCGGATAGATTGCGTAGCTTGGTTACTTCCCGTTTTATGACCATTATGAATGTGACCCTTGGGATAATTCTTATAGTTTTTGGAAGCAGGCTACTGATAATAGCCCAATCTTTTGAACTAGTCTTGTAATATATTGCTGACAAAGCTGGACTTTGTTAAAATCCACAAGAGGAAAAAAGTAATTGCCCACCGTAGATAAATGAAATAAAAATCAGCGGTGTCCTTAAATCGAGTTTCCTTAATCTCAGCTTTCTCATACTGATCTATCTTTGCGAATACGTTCTTCAGCGCTTGATTGTCAGTCACTCTGAAGAATTCCCCTGAACTGATAGAAGCAATTTTTCTCATCGTGGTTTCATCAACCGTATTTTCAACCATATGAGGTCTGCCGAAGTAGTCTTTTCCAAAGGGTACAAGTCCTTCTTTACCCACAACTATAGTGTATGTTTTGATGTTGTAGGCAGCGGCCAATTCCGCTGCAGTAATAGGATCTATGTTACCGGCAGTGTTATCTCCATCGCTCAGTAGGATACATACTTTTGATTTTGATTCTGATTCACGCATGCGATTGGTGACAACTGCCATGGCACTACCAATGGCGGTGCCTCGATTTTCTATCATATCAAAACTGATTTCATCAAGATAGGCATTTAGTAAATCATAGTCTGTGGTGAGTGGCGCTAAAGAAAATGCATCACCTGAGAAAACTACAATTCCGATTCTGTCCTGAATTCTCCCTTTGATAAAATTTCGGGCTACCTCCTTAGCTGCTTCCAGTCGGTTGGGCGTGAAGTCCTCAATTTGCATTGATTGAGATATGTCGATGGCCAGAATAATATCAATACCTTCTGTCCATTGTTCCACTTTTTCGTTGGTCTTTTGTGGTCTCGCCAACGAAATCAATACCAAAGTGATGACAATGGCTAAAAGAAAATCAGGCACAAGTCTAACCAGCGTAAGCGGGGTACTCTTAAGATCACTTTTCACCAAAGCTACCGGAAGCTTTTGATTGAAGAAGTAGCGCAAAACCCACCTTAAGATGAATAGCAGAGGCACCAGTATGATTAACCACAGAAAAAGTGGGTCTGCCCAGGTAAAACCTGATAATGCAGCACTCGTGAACCAATAAAAAGAATACCAAGGATCTATCAAATTATCCATTTTTCACCTCCTGTACTTTCTCATTGAATTTGCGATCTGTGAACTGCTGAAGTTGGATCAATGGGTCTTTTTCAATGCCTTTTCCCTTACCATAAATATCCCAATCTATCTTGCGAAGTGCGCCTGCCAGTGTTTCGTCTTTTACCCGTTGGAATATTTCTTTCGTTGTGTATTTGGTAAATGGAGTTGCTAATAAATGCTCCATGTATTTTTTCCAAAGAGCCAAGGTGGCCTCTGCCTGTGTTATGCTATAATGGCTCTGGAGTTCATTGACAGCAACCTCATACTCATGCATGAATTGGTTATGATACTTATTAAGTTTGCGTAAAATGAAGTATTGTCTGATGCGTTTGCCGAAAATTATCCAGGTAATGATTAAGCTCACGATTAATACCCCAGCCACAATCAGTAGCAACGGGTAGTTAAGTAGCCAAATCACTTTTTGGTACGCAGTATTAGTCTTCAAAGGTAAGTCTTTTGCCGCCACTGAATCTGGCATTTGTTTGACTTGATGTTCTAGAAAAACACTATCTACTTTTGCTAATAGGGTAGTACAGTCATTGGCGTGTAAAATAAATATGGGAAGCGAAAGTTTTTGTATGCTGTCTATTTCAAAAGACAAGAAGTGATATACGACGCTATCTTTGCTCAGTCCGTTTTTGGTTTCCGTAGTGTAATACACTTTACGGTCAATTTCAAATGGATCGAAGGTAAACGTTGAGTCTGGAAATACAACAGACAGCTTGCTCGGATAGGTTGCAGTGAGGGAGTAAGGGAAGGAAATGCCTATTTTAATGCTATCTACTTGAAACTGGCCACGCACCACAACTTCCTGCCCACACAGTGGCAATGAGGCAAACAAGAGAAATATCAAGAGAACCTTAATTCGTTCAGACACTTTTCATGGTTTTATTCCGCACCTTAAATAGCTTCAGCAGCTTGGGCACATAGTCATCGTGGGTATTGATGCTTAAAAAATTAATTTGATGTTTTCTGCTGAATGAAGCCAACTCTTGCTTTCTGCTTGCATGATGTAAGGAGATTCTACTTCTGAAATCTCCAAACGAGGTATTTACCCATAATGTTTTTTTGCTTTCCTTATCCTGAACCGGGATGATGCCTAATTTGGGAAGGTTTGTCTCCCGGTTGTCGCTTATTTGAATAAGTACCAAGTCATGCTTTTTAGCCAGTGATCTGAGGTTGGGATAAAACTCTTCATCAATAAAATCTGAGATCATCACAATCACGCTCCTTCTCTTAATGGAGTTTAAAGCAAATGCAATGGCCTTTGATAGATTGGTTTTTGGCGATTGTGGTTGCAGCCTCACCAGGTTAGAAATTATTTCATAAGCCTGACCTAGTCCCTTTTTTGGCCGTAAATATTTTTCACGCTCATCAGAATAACAAATCAAACCCACTTGACTCGATTCCTTTGCACCGGATAATGCCAAGACCCCGCAAATTTCCCTTCCGATATCAAATTTTGTTTTACCTGGAGTACCTATTTCTTGTG
>DATCZR010000189.1:0-16647 GCA_036525835.1 Cyclobacteriaceae bacterium | reverse complement strand
CAAGCTTTCATACTCGGGGCGATAGAGATATTGATTTGATTGATTTAAGAATGTGCTCAGTTTGTTGGACGCGCGATCAAAGACAACCAGGTCTTTTTTTCCATCGTTGTTTAAATCGATTTGGTTGATCTGTGCTGAGTTAAGTCCACCGGCCCATGGCATTTTTAGCATGCTGCCATCAACTTCAACAAGAATACTTTGATCAAGGACGTAGGTAAATTGTGCTGGCAAGGTAAGCGGCAATAACAGACTTAAAGAAAGCAAGAACCTTAGCATCATGCCGCGACCACATTTTTTGAACTTTTTAATAGCTAAATTGAAAGATAACATTGGTCGGTATCCACCTGTTATCTTAGATTGCAAGATACTGTGATTTAACGATTGCGGGAATTGATTATGCGTACAGACATCAAAAATCTCTACAATAAGTTTAAAGAAACGGGTAAGATCTCAACGGATACCAGAAAGATCACCCGTGGTTCGGTATTCTTTTCCTTAAGGGGTGAAAAATACAATGCCAACGAATTTGCCTCAGTGGCAATTGAAAAGGGTGCTGCCTATGCAGTCGTAGATGAGCCCAAGTGGGCGAAAGACAATCGGTATATTTTGGTGGCCAATGCGTTGGAAGCGTTGCAACAACTCGCTCGATATCATCGAGATCAACTGAAGATACCTGTGTTGGCCCTTACCGGATCCAATGGAAAGACAACAAGTAAAGAATTGGTGCGTGCGGTCTTAGATAAAAAATATAAGGTACTGGCCACTGCGGGGAATCTTAACAATCACATTGGTGTACCACTTACTATTTTAAGTATCGATTCCTCCATTGAGATTGCTGTAATTGAAATGGGGGCCAACCATGTGGGAGAAATTGCAAAGCTGTGCGAGATTGCCAATCCCACACATGGATTCATAACCAACATCGGAAAGGCGCATATAGGAACCTTCGGAGGTTTTGAGAATATTATCCGGGGTAAATCAGAATTGTATCAACACTTGATCAATGCTGATGGCATAGTATGGATCAATTCTAAAAACTCGATTCTGGCCAATATGAGCAAGCGTTTTAGGTTGCCCTTTCTTTATCCAGGCAAAGGCGATTACTACCATTGTGAATTGATTTCGGCTGACCCTTTTATCAAACTCGAGACTGAAGACGGTGTTGAAATTCAAACTCAGTTAATCGGAGAATACAATTTCGAGAATGTGGCTGTAGCACTTTGTGTTGGTAAGTTTTTTCAGGTCAATACGGAAGATGCCAAAGAGGCTATTGAAAGCTACACTCCGGACAGCATGAGATCTCAAGTGATCAGGAAAGGAACCAATACGATTATTTTGGATGCGTATAATGCAAACCCAAGTTCGATGGAAGTGGCCATAAGTAGTTTGGGTAAGATGAAGGCAGCTAAAAGGGTAGCAATATTAGGAGATATGTATGAGTTGGAAGATGAAAGTGAAGCTGAGCATAGAAAGATTGCAGATTGGGTAGCGACAAATAAGATTGATCAAACTTTGTTGTGTGGAGAACTGATAAAGTCGGCGGTACAGGCGGGTCTACCATTAAAATATTTTACCACTAAAGAGGAACTCATTAGCTACGTAAAAGCGCATCCCATAAATGATGCTGCGATATTGGTTAAGGCTTCCAGAGGCATGGCATTAGAATCAGTCATTGAATATTTGTAACACTTAAGTCAACAGTTATGGACTTTAGTCGTATTCTTAAATTCTTAAAAGCGATTGCAAAAAATAATGACCGGGAATGGTTTGAGAAGAACAAGGCCGCCTACCTTGAGTCCAAGCAATTATTTGAAGATTTTGCGGAAGATCTTTTGACAGAACTCGGCAAATTCGATAAAGATTTAATTGGACTTAATCCGAAGAAGTTGCCCTTCAGAATTTATCGCGATGTGCGATTTAGTAAAGACAAGAGGCCTTATAAGGTGAATATGGGTGCCGGTATTTCACCGGGAGGGAAAATGATTCAGGAGCCAGGCTATTATATTCACATAGAGCCGGGCAACAATAGCTTTATAGCTGGAGGATTTTATCAACCCGATGCCACCAATCTGGCCAAGATTCGTCAGGAGATTGATTATAACTTCAAGTCATTTGAAAAAGTAATGAAAGGCCAGAAGTTCAAATCCTATTATAAGGGGTTGGGAGACTTCGACAAGCTAAAAACAGCCCCTAAAGGATACCCAAAGGATCATCCTCATGTGGACATACTGAAGCATAAAAGTTTTATTGTTTCTCATAATTTTTCTGATAAAGAGGTGATTGATAAGAATTTCTTAAAAAAGGTGGTGGAGGGCTGTAAGCAGGTGAAGCCGCTTAATGACTTCCTTCGGCATGCCATTGCCTAGACAGATATTATTTGACGTTTTTTCAGATAATAATACATAAGCCTAAAATCTTTGCCATATTAAGGTGTTTAAGATTCTATCAATGTTAAATTGGTGGAATCGGAACTGTTGAACTATGACGTACAGAGACTTAATGTTGGGTTATAATCGTATTCCATCCCGGGTGGATTATAAGAATGCATTATTAAGAAGTCATTTTGCTGTCATCACCATTGCCGTCTCATTGGTCTACATTTTTATTGATAGATACCACGGGGTTTATGGTAGTGAGCCATACTATTTATTAGTGGTGTTACTAGCTATAGTCACACTAGTTCTTAATCGACTACAAAAGTTTAAGCTGGCCACGCTACTTTTCATTTCACTCATCAATTTATTCATATTTTATTTTTCAGCTATAGATCCATTCGAAAGTGGAGTATTTCTGTATTTTATCGTTTGTTGCTTGATGGCCTTTGCCTTGTTTGGTTATCACAATTTGAGGCTATCATTTTTATTTATATCTCTTTCCGTAATCCTCTTCTTGATTTCATATTGGGTAGATCTTGACTTTCTTCCTGAACGTCATTACACTGAATTGTATTTGAAGGTAAGCTATACGATTAATTTTCTGGTTACCCTTATTTGTTCGGCGGCTATTCTATATTACTTGATGGAAGTAAATCACTATTCTGAAAAAAAAATTATGGATAAAAATGAGGCACTAGAGAAGGCAAATGCTGAACTAGATCGCTTTGTTTACAGTGCTTCTCATGATTTACGGGCACCACTCAGTTCTTTATTAGGATTGATTGAGGTGGCCCGGGTAGATCCTGGACATGTGATGCATTATATCAAAATGATGAAATCTAGGATATATGACATGGATGCGTTTATCAGTGAGATCATTAGTTACTCGAGAAACTCAAGAATAGAGGTTACACACCAGGAATCTGAATTGCGGAACCTGGTTGATAACGTTATAGATGAACTGAACTTTATTGAGGAGTCAAAAAAAATAGCCTTTGAAAATATTATTCCTGAAGGGCTGAAAATTAAGACAGACCCAACCCGGATCAAGGTTATACTGTCAAATCTAATTGCCAACTCAATCAAATATCATAATGACGGATTCCCGGAGCCGTATATTAAATTGGAAGCGAAAGTAGATCATGTAATGGCTGTCATCTCAGTTATAGACAATGGATTGGGGATAGAAGCTGAGCACTTAGATAAAATATTCAACATGTTTTATCGAGCTCACGAAAATTCCAAGGGCTCTGGATTGGGTCTATACATTGTCAAGGAGACCGTATCCAAACTGAGAGGTGAAATTAAAGTGGAGTCAGTACCTGGTAAGGGGTCTACTTTCAGGATCTTTCTGCCACAGACCACCTAGTCTAGTCGCATTTTAGAAAACTTCATTGGGAGTCCTATCTTTGCGCCCATGGCGAATAATGACGACAATCTTTTAAAAAAGGTAATTGCCCATGCGAAGGAGTATGGGTTTGTTTTTCCATCCAGCGAAATCTATGACGGACTGGGAGCTGCCTATGACTATGGCCAAAATGGGGTAGGACTAAAAAATAACATCAAGGATTATTGGTGGAAATTCATGACCCAGCTTCAAGGTAACATAGTGGGTATCGATGCCTCTATTTTTATGCACCCTACCGTATGGAAAGCTTCAGGGCATGTGGATGCTTTTAATGATCCATTGATTGATAATAAAGATTCCAAGAAGCGTTATCGTGCAGATGTATTGATTGAGGATGCCATAGCCAAAATTGAAGATAAGATTGCCAAAGAAGCAGATAAGGCAGCTAAGCGATTTGGAGAGTCATTTGATCGAAGCATGTTCCTGAGTACCAATCCACGTGTAGTTGAGTATCGGAAAAAAGTGGAAGAGTTCAATCAGCGAATGAAGGAGGCTATTGAGAAACCCGATTTGGCTGCACTGCGTCAGTTGATTATTGACCTGGAGATAGCTGATCCCATTTCTGGCTCACGCAATTGGACAGAGGTACGGCAATTTAATTTGATGTTTTCGACAGAACTTGGTTCGTTGGCTGAAGAGGCAAGCAGGATTTATTTAAGGCCAGAAACAGCACAAGGCATATTTGTCAATTTTTTGAATGTGCAGAAAACAGGCCGGATGAAAATTCCATTTGGAATTGCCCAAATTGGGAAAGCGTTTCGCAATGAAATAATCGCCCGGCAGTTCATTTTTAGAATGCGGGAGTTTGAACAAATGGAGATGCAATTTTTTGTGAAGCCGGGTGAGGAAATGAAGTGGTACGAGTTTTGGAAAGAGCAACGTATGAGGTGGCACAAGGCACTTGGGCTGGGAGAAGAAAACTTTCGCTTTCACGATCATCTTAATTTGGCGCACTATGCCAATGCAGCCTGCGACATTCAATTTAATTTTCCCATGGGCTTTAAAGAATTGGAAGGAATACATTCGCGTACAGACTTTGATCTCAAAAGTCATGAAGAGTACTCGGGTAAAAAATTACAGTATTTTGATGTGGAGGAAAACAAGAGCTACATTCCTTATGTAGTGGAAACATCCATAGGCCTGGATCGAATGTTCTTGGCCATTTTATCAAATGCTTATACAGAGGAAAAGTTAGAAGATGGAAGCGAGCGTACTGTGTTAAAAATTCCTCATGCGCTGGCACCCAATAAAGTCGCCATACTTCCGTTGATCAAGAAAGACGGGCTGCCCGAAAAGGCACAAGCGATAATGAATGGCCTTAAATTAGATTTTCCTTGTTACTACGAGGACAAAGATACTATTGGGAAAAGGTATAGAAGAATGGATGCCATTGGTACACCCTATTGTATTACAGTAGATCATCAAACTTTGGAAGATAATAGCGTGACGCTTAGGCATCGGGATTCTATGGAACAAGAACGTGTTGATATCCCAGCGTTATCGCCAAAATTAGAACAGTCACTTTCCATCAAAGCACTACTGAAGAAAATCTAACAATACCGAATGGTTTTCTTAATGTTGATTTCAATTATTGGATTACCGCTGACCTTTGTGGCTTTGCAGGAACAGCGGTGGTTCAAGAAATTATTGTTTTATCATTCTCCCAAGTACCTAAGGCCTATCAGTCATAAGCTGAGACCAATCAATATTTATTTCAATAAATTAAGTGTTGAAAAGAGACAGGAATTTAATTGGAGGGCTTATTACTTTCTGGACACTACAAGCATCGAGTTCAGGCATTTCAAGGCGGCTCAATTAATCAATTTTAATGCAGTTCGTTATTTAATTGCTTCTGTGGCTACACAAATGACCTTATTTCTTTCGGAGGACTGCTTTGATGCTTTTAATAGAATCATAATTTATCCCGACCAATATTACTCACCACTTACGGGCCGGTACCACAAGGGAGAGACAAATCCAGGGGCTGGATTAATTATTTTGTCGTGGGAAAGTTTTAAAGAAGGATTTATAAATCCTCAGGACGGTGTCAACTTACTTGTACATGAATTGGCACATGCGCTTTGGCTCGAAAACAAGTTATTTGAATATGAAATTTTCCCAGCTAGGGCTTTCATAAACTATGGGCATGTGGCCGAACAATTTTTAGTACAACAGCATGAGTCAACTCAATTTTTAAGAAGGTACGCATTCAAAAACCAGGAGGAATTTTTTGCGGTAGCCGTGGAGAATTTTTTTGAGCGACCTCATATTTTCAAAAAAGAGCTCCCGGTTTTATTTGATTGTATGGTTGATTTATTCAGGCAGGATCCTACAAAATTTGTCAGCACGGATTACTTTACTACTTGATTGATATGGAATGGTCGTCTTTATTGTCTTCACAACGAATCGGTTTAAAGAAATCTACAACGGGCGTTTTTAGAAGTGCCTTCGAACAGGATTACGACCGAATCATTTTCTCTCATCCCTTTCGTAGACTACAGGACAAAACGCAGGTACATCCGTTGCCCGAACATGATTTTGTTCACACTCGGCTGACACACAGTCTTGAGGTATCTAGTGTGGGCAGATCACTGGGAAAGAAAGTAGGTGAAACCATCTTGCAACGTCATGGTTCTTTGTCAGATTATTCTCCATTTGATTTTGGGGCTATTGTTGCAGCGGCATCTCTCGCACATGATCTTGGAAATCCTCCCTTTGGTCATTCAGGTGAAGATGGAATTTCTGATTTTTTCATTCACCATCCTATCGGAGCCAGTTTCGAGTCGTTAGTTTCAGTGGAGCAGTGGGCTGATTTGATACAGTTTGAAGGAAATGCACAAGGCTTTCGAATTTTAAATAAAAACCAATATCAAGGATTGCAGTTAACTTATGCAACGCTAGGGGCTTTTACCAAGTACCCATGTCCTGCTAAACTCAACGAACGAAATCGAAATCGTAAGAGTCAAAAAAAATATGGATTCTTTCAAACGGAGCAAGAAGTATTTAATGACGTAGCCTACCATCTTCAGTTGGCCAAAATTGGTGAACAGGTTTGGTGTCGCCACCCACTTGCCTTTCTGGTGGAGGCAGCCGATGATATTTGCTACAACATCATTGATCTGGAAGATGGTTGCAGGTTGGGCTTGGTGAGTTTTGAAGACACAGTCGAGTTACTGGCAGGAATCCTTAGAGAAAATTTTGACTCCAAAAAGTTGGAACGCATTCCCAGTCAGGATGAAAAGATAGGAGTTTTAAGGGCACTGGCGATAGGTCGATTAATTGATGAATGTTCGAGTTTATTTCTGGAAAACGAATCGAAAATTCTTGATGGCAGTTTTGATCAGGCACTGGCCGACCATTGTCTATCAGCTAAAGCGCTTAATGCAATAAGTAAAATCTCTATTGGTAAGATTTACAGGGCTAAGCATGTCGTGGAGATTGAGGCTGCCGGATATGAAGTATTACCGGGATTGCTGGAGGAGTTTGCGAAGGCCGGACAATTTTATCTTGAGGGTAATCTGCCTAAGAAGTATGATAATTTGCTTAGGCTTTTGCCAGTGGAATTCAAGATCTTTGAACCAAATACCGAATCGCACTATATCATGTTGCGGAATATCATCGATTTCGTGTCTGGCATGACAGATAGGCATGCATTATCGCTTTATCGGAAAATCAAGGGAATCTCACTGGGGTAGGCGAGGCTGAACGGCCTGAAATTCAGTGTGTTTTGGACTCCATTTATGCACGAGACAAGACTCAGTTGCAGTCAAAAATCCTTAGATTTGGCGTTTCATAAAAATTGGAGCTCGATTCATGTGGACTCGTCTCGCACATTTCATCATTAAATACCGCCTCCCGCTAGTTCTCTTGATCGGAGCAATTACTGTATTTATGGGTTATCACGCCCGAAACGCAGAAATGAGTTATGATTTCCGCGGTACTGTGCCCGCTAATGATCCAGAACAAATCTTCTTCACCGAATTCAGAAAGCAATTTGGCGAAGATGGAAATATCGTAGCCGTTGGCCTCAAAGACAGCGCTATATACAAGTACGAGAACTTCGAAAAGCTCCGAGAGTTTTGTGTGGAGGTTAAAAAGATGACTGGAGTAAATGATGTGATCTCATTGCCCCAGATCAAGCAAATCGAAAAAGATACGGCCAAAACTCAATTTATACTTACCGATGTTTTCCCGGGCATGATCACCAGCCAAGATCAACTGGATAGCTTGCTCCTTGAAGCCCAGAAACAAAAATTTTATATCGGTCAGATCGTGAATGAGAAAAATGGTGCCATTGCCATTTTAATTTCCATTCAAAAAGATGTCTTAAACTCATCAAAACGAGTAGGACTTACAGATCAAATCATTGAAGAGGGAGAAGCGTTTTCAAAAAGCACCGGCATTCAGTTGCACTATGCGGGTCTCCCTTTTGTACGCTCAGTCATTACCAGTCAGGTTGGACAGGAGTTAAAAATCTTCCTGATTGTATCTTTAATCATCACTGGAATTATCCTACTGATCTTTTTTAGATCCTTTCGAGCAGTATTATTCCCACTCATTGTAATTGGTATTATTGTCATTTGGGTTTTGGGAACCATTTCCTTGTTTGGGTTCAAGATTTCTCTCCTCAGTGGCATGATCCCACCCATAATCGTGGTAATTGGAATTCCGAATGCCATTTACCTGATGAATAAATACCACACGGAGTTTGTATCTCATGGTAACAAAATCTTGGCCATAAGCAGGGTGGTAAGAAAAGTGGGGCTCGCTACCTTCCTCACTAACCTGACAACTGCTATTGGATTTCTTGTTTTGCTCACGGCTGATATCACTATACTACGTGAGTTTGGTATAGTGGCAGGCATTAACGTAATGGCCACCTTTGCAGTAAGCCTTATCCTAATACCTGGTGTTTTTTCCTGGATGCCACCGCCATCTGCAAAGCATCTCAAGCATTTGGATGTAAAAATTTTTGACAAAGCACTCAACACGGTTGACTTGTTGGTTCACAGACATCGGTTTACAATTTATGCTGTTTCCATCGGGGTGGTCATTTTTGCCATTATCGGTATGTCCAGACTGCACTCGATTTCTTTCATGGTTGATGACCTCCCGGAAGAAAGTGTGGTGAAAAAAGATCTCATTTTTTTTGAAAAGAACTTTAGCGGTGTTATGCCGCTCGAGGTTGTGCTGAATACGGGTAAAAGAAGAGGTGTAATTGATGTAAATAACCTGAGAAAGATTGATGAGTTTGAGGAATTTCTTGCATCTCAAAAAGATATATCAAAGCCAGTTTCTTTAGTAAGTTTTGTAAAAGCGGCAAAACAGGCATTTTACAACAATAATCCGGACAGATATGTTTTGCCTGATAATCGTGAACGTGGTTTCATACTGAGATACATGAGAGGTCAATCTGACAACTCCGGATTGTTTAATTCGTTTGTAGACTCCACTATGCAAACCATGCGTATATCCATGCAGGTGGCTGATGTGGGATCAGATAAAATGGATTCGCTTGTCAACCAGGTTATACAACCTAAAATAGATAGCCTTTTTGCTGGTACTGACATCACGGCCACCATCACCGGAACTACACCTTTATTCATAAAAGGAAATAAATTCCTAATTGCCAATCTGAGGGGCAGTTTACTTTTAGCTTTTGGCCTTATTGCAATTACAATGGGATTTTTGTTTGCCAGTGTGCGAATGATCATCATTTCACTGATTCCGAATTTCATCCCCATGATGATCACCGCTGCCATTATGGGATATTTTGGCATTCCATTAAAACCAAGCACAGTACTCATTTTCAGCATCACCTTTGGAATTTCAGTGGATTACTCAATCCACTTTCTGGCCAAATACAGACAGGAATTGCATGCGAGGAGCTTTTTTGTACCGGTAGCTATCAGCAATTCGATTCTGGAAGTAGGCAAGAGTATGATCTACACTTCAATTGTATTGTTTGCCGGTTTCATCATTTTTACCTTTTCCTCTTTTGGGGGCACTATAGCTTTGGGAATACTAACTTCTACCACCTTATTGATTTCTATGGTTACCAACCTAATTTTGCTCCCTTCACTTATCATGACCTTTGATCGGGGAAGGTATAAAGTTGGCGATCATGCCCTGATTGATGAATTTGATCCTGACTCCTACCCCATGGCAGAAGATGAGGCAATTGACCTTAGCAAGATCAAGATTCATAATAAGCACAGTGCAGCTGAGTAATGCGTAGAAGGAAAATGAAGTAATCACTTTGAATAAGGAATATAAAGTCGTTTAATAATACAATGTCGGCACGCTATAAAGAATATAAGGAACTCGATTTTGCCAGGATAGCTTTAGAGGTACTGGAATTTTGGGAAGAAAATAAAATATTTGAACAATCGATTAGCAGTCGGGAGGGAAAGCCAACTTTCACTTTCTATGAAGGTCCTCCCTCTGCTAATGGCACTCCGGGCATTCACCACGTGATAGCCCGTACGGTCAAAGATATTTTTTGTCGTTTCAAAACGCTGGAAGGATATCAGGTAAAAAGAAAAGGAGGGTGGGATACCCATGGCCTTCCCGTGGAACTACAAGTGGAGAAGGAACTAGGTATTACCAAAGATGATATTGGCAGTAAAATCAGTGTAGAGGAATACAATAAGAAGTGCCGCGAGACGGTGATGAAATACAAAGATCAATGGGACGACCTAACTGTGAAAATGGGTTACTGGGTTGATCTTGATCATCCATACGTTACGTACGAAAAAGATTACATCGAATCGCTGTGGTGGTTGCTCAAGCAGTTGTATGTGAAAGGATTGCTGTACAAAGGCTATAGCATTCAGCCGTATTCACCAACAGATGGAACGGGACTGAGTTCGCATGAACTGAATTTGCCTGGTTGCTACAAAGATGTGAAAGACACGTCTGTGACGGCTCAATTCAAAGTGGTGAAGAATGAGGCTTCAAAATTTTTGTTTGAAGGCGAAGAAGAGGTTTTTATTCTGGCTTGGACCACCACACCTTGGACTCTTCCTGGGAACTGTGCTTTGGCTGTTGGCGACAAGATTGAGTACGTAAAGGTCAAAACCTATAATCAGTATACATTCAAGCCAATGAGTGTGGTGTTAGCCAAAGACAGGCTATCATCGTACTTTGATTCTAAAGCAGCTGATCTGAAGATTGAAGAGTTTAAGGAAGGGCAAAAATTGATGCCATATCAAATTAAGAAAAGTTTCACGGGTAAGGATTTGCTCGGAATTGCTTATGAGCAGTTGTTGCCATACGTTAAGCCGGATGGCAAAGCTTTTCTTATCATTTCCGGTGACTTTGTGTCAACAGAGGACGGTACTGGCGTGGTGCACACCGCATCATTATTTGGTGCTGATGACTTTAGGGTTTGCAAGGAAAATGACATTGCTGCCGTTACCGTAAAAGATGAAAATGGAAATGATGTGCCTATAGTCAACAGGCAGGGAAAATTTGTAAAAGAGATCACTGACTTTGGAGGCATGTACGTTCGTGAAGAGTATTACAGTGATGCTATTCGTAACGACCCTGAATTTAAATCAACCGATGTCTTAATTGCGATTAAGCTTAAGGAGGAAAATAAAGCCTTTAAGGTTGAAAAATATTTGCATAGTTATCCGCATTCATGGCGCACGGACAAACCGGTGTTATACTATCCTTTGGATTCCTGGTTTATCAAAACCACCGCACTTAAAAGCAGGATGGTCGAGTTGAACAAAACCATCAATTGGAAGCCAGCCTCAACCGGAACCGGTCGCTTTGGGAATTGGCTGGAGAATCTGGTGGATTGGAATTTATCGCGCTCTCGCTTTTGGGGAACACCTTTGCCGATTTGGAGAACCACTGACGGTAAAACAGAAAAGTGCATTGGATCATTGGAAGAGCTAAAAAATGAAGTGGCCCATGCGGAGAAATTCAGAATTAAGAACGCTGGATTTCATAGTGCTGAATTTGACTTACATAGGCCTTTTGTTGATGAGGTCGTGTTGGCAGACGAAAAAGGAGAGCCCATGTATCGTGAATCTGACCTCATCGATGTGTGGTTTGATTCAGGAGCTATGCCTTATGCCCAACTTCATTATCCATTTGAGAACAAAGATGTATTTGAAAAAAGTTACCCGGCAGACTTTATAGCCGAAGGAGTTGACCAAACGCGTGGCTGGTTTTTTACACTTCATGCAATTGCTTCCATGTTGTTTGACAGTGTAGCTTTTAAGAATGTTATTTCCAATGGGCTCGTCTTGGACAAAGCAGGAAACAAAATGTCCAAGAGTAAAGGTAATGTGGTTAACCCTTTTGACATCATCAATAAATATGGTCCTGATGTAGTGCGTTGGTACATGATTGAGAATGCACCACCATGGGATAACCTCAAATTTGATGAAGAGGGAATAGTTGAGGTGAAAAGGAGATTCTTTGGGACTCTGTTAAATACATATTCTTTCTTTGCCTTGTATGCTAATATAGATGGATACGTAAAAAGCGATCAGGTTAAAGTTGGGCAAGATCAATTGACCGCCCTTGATCGTTGGATTTTATCCAAGCTACAATCGCTGATTGAGGAGGTCACAGCTGCCTATCGTGATTATGAACCCACTAAAGCCGCAAGGGCCATTCAGGAGTTTGTTAATGATCATCTTTCCAATTGGTACGTGCGGCTTAATCGTAAAAGATTTTGGCAGCCAACCAGCGGTGATAAGCTGGCTATGACTGATGGCAAAATAGCAGCTTACGACACCTTATATGAATGTATTATGGTGGTTGGGCAGCTGATGGCACCTATTTCGCCATTTTTCTCCGAGTGGTTGTTTCAAAATCTGGCTGATGTTGATGGGCTGGGCGGCCCAAAAACAAAGTCAATCCATCTAACCGATTTAGCGAAACCAATTGCTGAAAAGATGGACCCTGACTTAGAGCAATCCATGAGATATGCTCAGCGAATCAGTTCTTTGGTTCATTCGATTAGAAAAACAAGTAAGATTAAGGTAAGGACACCTTTGCAAAAAGTGTTGTTGCCAGTGCTTGACGATCAATTTGCGTCACGAGTGAAAGCTGTGGAGGACATTATTAAAGCGGAAGTAAATGTAAAGTCAATTGAATATATAGATGACACTTCGGATATATTGGTAAAGAAGGTAAAACCAAATTTTGCCAACCTCGGTAAGAAATATGGCCCCAGAATGAAAGAAGTTACTGCGGTGATTGGCACTTTCAATAAAAGGGATATTGCCGCTATTGAAAAGGGGAAGTTATTCAAAGGAGGTTTTGATTTTGAGCCCAATGACGTAATCATCGTTTCAGAGGATATCCCAGGTTGGTCTGTAGCTTCTGAGGGTGGAATTACGGTAGCGCTCGATATCAACATTACAGATGAACTGAAACGAGAAGGGATTGCCAGGGATTTTGTCAATAGAGTTCAAAACTTAAGAAAAGAAATGGGGCTTGAGGTACTTGATAAGATATTAATTGAAGTGGAGAAAGGTACATTAGCCAATGGCCAGGGGACGTCAGTTGAAGAGGCGCTTTCTCAATTCAAGGACTATATCAGTACCGAAACACAGGCATTGAGTCTGGAGTTGAAAGAAAAAGTATCCGGGGCTCAAGAAATAGATTTGGATGAATATATGTTAAAGGTGAAGATCAGCGTGAAATGAGTAAAGGAAAATATTTTTTAGTGGCGCTGTTGGTGATCTTGATTGATCAGACCAGCAAATTGTTGGTCTATAACTATATGTATCTTCATGAAGAAGTGAACGTGATAGGTGAGTGGTTCAAACTACATTATCTGCTCAATCCGGGGATGGCGTTTGGCATCAGATGGAAAAGTGAATTTGGAAAGATTGCGTTGACCGTTTTTCGCATAGGGGCCATGTTTGGAATCGGTTACTATTTATATCGGATGACTCAAAAGAAAGTGCATTCTGGATTCTTATTGAGTATGTCGTTGATATTAGGTGGGGCTGTTGGTAATGTAATAGACAGTACATTTTATGGCGTGTTGCTTAACAATCAGCCTATTGGATCATTTTCGCCCTGGTTTCATGGACAGGTCATAGACATGCTTTTCTTTCCCATTTTTGATTTTCATTGGCCTACCTGGGTGCCCTTTATTGGTGGCGAATACTTTCTTTTTTTTAGTCCAGTTTTCAATATCGCTGACTCGTCCATTTTTGTTGGCGTGACTAGCATCTTAATTTTTCAAAAAAGATTTTTTAAGGAAAGCGCATCAGAAACCGAGGAGGGTGGGACAACAAATGAAACTAGCCAGGACGATAAACTGTTGATCACAGAGACAGAAGTGAGCTCTGTCCCAAGTGAAAGTATAGGTAATAGTGATGCGGAGGCTTCTTCAAAACCTGAAAAAGGATCATGGCAGAACAACTGATCATATCAGACTCAACCAGCAAAGCGGGTCGATACGAGACCCTTATCCCTCAAATTGAAGCATTGGTTGCTGGCGAGGCCGACCTTGTTGCTAATTTGGCTAATGTGAGTGCGGCCCTTCGTGAAACCATGAATTTCTTTTGGGTGGGATTCTACCTTGTTAAAGGAGAGGAATTGGTGTTGGGCCCATTTCAGGGTCCGATTGCCTGTACGCGCATCAAAATGGGAAAGGGTGTTTGTGGCACCGTATGGAAGGAAAGAAAAACCATGATCGTTCCGAATGTGGATGAGTTTCCCGGCCACATTGCGTGCAACTCGGCCTCAAAGTCTGAAATTGTCTTACCGGCTTTACGTAAAAATGAAGTAGTGCTGGTGCTTGACATAGACAGTGAAAAGCTGAATGATTTTGATGAAACCGATGAGCGTTATCTGGAGCAATTGATGAGAATTATCGAGAGATTGCTTTAAACCGAACCCTTTACATGAAAGATCTCCATCATTTTTACAGCGACCGTAAAAATGAGTTTACAAAAAAGTGCGAGCTCCTGAAAAGCAAAATAAACCGAATTGCTTTTGGGAGAACGGCAACTGCGATTTTAAGCTTCCTATTAATTTATCTTGCTTTCAGTCAAACCGTATTTTGGTATGGAGTTGTGTTGCTTATTGTGATTTTTCTCATGCTGGTATCAAAGCATGGCAAACTGCAGAAGCAATACGATCTACATCAAAAACTACAACAGCTTAATGAGCTTGAGCTACAGGCATTAGATCATCATTATACTTCCTTTGGTGATGGATTAAGGTATGCTGATCCGCATCATTCCTACAGCTACGATTTGGATTTGTTTGGTCCGGGTTCTTTGTTTCAATATCTCAACAGATGCGGAACTATCATAGGAGAAGATGAATTAGCTAAGAACTTAAATGGTTCGCAAATCTCGAAAGAAAGTATTTTAGAAAGACAAAAAGCAATTAATGAGTTGGCGACAAAGGTGGAGTTCAGACAATGGTTCTGGGCTCAGGGCCATACTTTTCGTGATAGTAAAAAGGATGCCAAGGGGCTATTTGAATGGCTTACAGAGAGAGATTTAGTATTTAAAAATAAAATACTAACCTCTTTATTAGTTGTATTTCCTGCAATCTCATTGGCATTGATATTACTTACCATTTACAATTCCATTTATTTCCCACTTTTATTTGTATTTGCAGGCATTCAATGGGTTGTAATCTCACTTAAATCCAAGCAGGTAAAGATTGCAGAGGATGCTTTGTCTCATCACAGGAAACCATTTGACAATTACGCAAAGCTACTTCATCTATTAGCACAAACAGAATTTTCGAATTCCTACTTGGTATCTATTCAAAATGAGGCAAGGCATGCGTCAGATCGAATTCAGAAATTTTCCCGTCTGGTAAATGCATTTGAGTCCAGGCAAAATGCCATTGCCAACCTATTTGGCAACAGTCTATATCTCTATGATTTTCAATGCCTCTATCGGTTAGAAAAATGGAGACATCAGAATAAAAATGAAGTGCGCGTCTGGCTGGAAAAAATTGCAGAAACAGATTTCTTTATTTCTCTTTCCACTTTTCATTTTAATCATCAGGAAAATTCATTTCCAATTATTGCTGATGAGCTGGCTATTCAATCTGTTGAGATGGGTCATCCACTCATCGAGTACAGGGAGCGGGTAAGCAATACCTTTACAATTGGTGATCCGGAGAATATCATGTTAATAACCGGAGCTAATATGGCAGGCAAGAGCACTTTCTTACGGACTGTAGGGATCAATATGGTATTGGCTTTCTGCGGAGCATCGGTTTGCGCAAAAGAATTTGTGTGCCCGCTGGTAAGTTTGAAAACAAGTATGCGTGCGACTGATTCCCTGATTGATCACCAATCTTACTTTTATGCTGAGCTGAGTAGATTAAAAATGATCATGGACGAGGTAAGATCAATGCGCCCAACCCTCATTCTTTTGGATGAAATACTTCGCGGCACAAATTCAAATGATAAACATGATGGTTCTGTGGGCCTGATTAAACAATTTGTGGCCAGTCACGCTTTGGTTATGTTGGCGTCTCATGATGTAGAATTGGGCGTGTTGGTGGATAAATTTCCGAATGCGATTCGCAATTATTGTTTTGAGAGTGAAATTCAAAATGATGTGTTGGCATTTGACTATACGCTCCATAACGGAATAGCACAAAAGGCCAATGCGACATTCCTGATGCAGAAAATGGGCATTCTCCCCGCTGAAGAATAAAATTAGGGATAGCCCATGCTATTAGCTTATTTTGGTGGAGACTGAAATTTACTAACTTTAGTTTCTCCAAACTAACCCTATTCATCATGAGCGCTCAACTGTCACGAAGAGATTGGTTCAAGTCATCCCTGGCTATTACGGCAGGCCTTACACTCAGTCCTTTGTTCATCGATAAATTATTTGCAGGCCCGGT
>DATCZR010000188.1:0-4098 GCA_036525835.1 Cyclobacteriaceae bacterium | reverse complement strand
ACCTTTGTACGCAGCGGCATCCCTAAATTTCTTTTCAGGGAGCGTAAGCCACAAATCTTGTTCTTCCTCCGAAGTGAATCGGATGTCTTTTGTGCGGGCAGTCCAAATATTAAAAACCTGTTTATCCGATTTTAGTTCGTGTTTGGCAACCCACATGGCCTCGTCATGGTTGCCCGCCATTACCGTGCCCGCATGCACATGTTGCTTGCCTCTCTTGTTCAAATGAAATATTTCGAATGATTCCTTGTGGCTTTCTGTTTTAGTTTCCTTTATGTCATGGTAGGCATCATCTTCACCTTCTGTAAGTTTTGAGACAAAGATGTGGCACGTTTCCACCACATAAATTGAAACGCAGGTAAACCTCCTGGTAAATGTTTCTTTAGCTAATAGAAATGCCATTTCAAGATTTGGCGCATGAACTATTCCTTCATGTTGAAAGGGTTTGCCGGCTCTTGCCTGTACGAATACCTCATAGGTTCCAAATTGATCAAGGGGAACCTTAGGTGAAGTGTTTTGAGGGATTTCTTCAGGTAATCTGGTTACACGAGGATCTAGTGAATTCATATGATGAAAATAAGGTGATACCTTGTAGACCGGTATGACTTAGGTCAGTGATAATTCGTTTAGGCAAGTGGCGTCACATATTCTGCTTTTGAACTGCGTAAGGCTTCCCGAACCCACTTTCCTCGCTCTTCTGCAATTCTTCGCACTTCAAGTCTTTCCTTATTGCACGGCCCTTCTCCGTTAATTACGCGTTTGAATTCTTCCCAGTCGGGTTCTGTATAATCCCATCTGCCTGTTTCACTATTCTTTTTCAGTTTTGAATCGGGAACGGTAAAACCAAGCTCCCAAATTTTAGGCACATACATATCCAAAAACTGATTTCGCATATCATCATTGCTACCCATTTTCACTTTCCATTTCATTAGCACTTCCGTGTGCACCGAAATTTTATCTGCAGGCCCGAAGAAGTGCATCATGGGAGGCCACCATCGATTGATAGCTTCCTGAAACATGTCTCTTTGCTTTGGGGTGCCTGAAGCTAAATAGATCACGCAATGATGTCCATATTTTAGGTGGAATGATTCTTCAGCGCATATCCTATCCAGCGCTCTGCAGTAGGGACCATAACTTCCTTTGGCATTGGCTAATTGATTAACTATAGCACCAGCATCTACCAGCCATGAAATAAAGCAACAGTCTGCCCAGGTAAAAGTGGGATAGTTGAATATGTTGGAGTATTTTGATCTTCCGTTTATCAAGTCATCGATCATTTGCTCTCTCGATTTACCCAATGTTTCAGCTGCACTGTACAGGAGTTGACCATGGCCTACTTCATCTTGTACCTTCGCCATCAAAGCCATTTTTCTTTTAAAACCTGGTGCACGCGTGATCCACGTTCCTTCTGGCAAAGCTCCGATGATTTCGCTGTGAGCATGTTGCTCAATCATGCGGATGAGCTGCTTTCTGTAAAGTTTGGGCATCCAATCGGTAGGCTCAATTTTTTCTCCACGATCTATTCTGGCCTCAAATTCAGCCAAATTTATTGGGTCTTCTCCGACCAGGGCATCAGATTTAATTCCTTCGAATGAATTTCCGCCTCCGTACATGAATGTTATTTTTTGTAAAAATAGTTGAAATAAGCTACAGTAATTAGTGTAAAACTAACATCTGTTAGGCGTATTTAACAATACAACGGGAATATTAGGGCATTTGTTTCTTTAGACCATTCACCAACATGTCAGATAGCTGTTGGCCGATGTCAAGGGAGTCAATTTTGCCCTCGGGGTTATACCACTGGGGCATCCAATTGAGGGATGAAAAAAGGGTCATTACTGATAGCTTGGTATCAATATTATCCTTGAATTCTCCATTCCGAGTACCCTCTTCAATAATGGCTTTGAATCGGTTAATATAATTGATGCGCAGCAGGAGGAAGTCTCGTAAAAAGGGTTGGCTCAGATGTCGGTGCTCATTCATGAAGACAGCAGAGGCAGTAAGATCCTTGGCCATTACCTGAATATGCCCGATAATACCTAATCTGAGTTTTTCGCTGGCAGATACTTTTTTGCTTTCTACTTCATCAAGTGATTTTCTGAACTCGCTGGCCATGTCAAAACACAGGCTTCTAAGAATTTCTTCTTTTGATTTTATGTGTGAGTATAGACTTGCAGCCTCAATGCCTAGTTTCTGGGCCAGATCACGCATGGATGACGCAGCATAACCTTTCTCCCTGAACAGTTCAGCCGCTTTGCGAATAACTTGTTCCTTACGCGATAAATTCATTACACCTTCCATATCAATCGACTGGCTAAGATAATTATTAAATTTGACAAAAGTTGCGCCCCTATGAAATTCAGCTCGATCAAAGAATATTTTTATAAACTGTATAATGTTTGCTACATGATCACGCTGGTTCCTCTAGCCATTTTTATTTATCTCTATATGAAATTGCAGGCGGTTGAAATGAATTCTATGCTTCAAAAACCAAATTATGTATTAATTGCCCAGGTCGTTTTTTTTGTTGTTGTCTTTACTACACTAACGATCGTTCACTTGGTCGTTAG
Organism: Cyclobacteriaceae bacterium; assembly: GCA_036525835.1. Lineage (GTDB taxonomy): Bacteria > Bacteroidota > Bacteroidia > Cytophagales > Cyclobacteriaceae > ELB16-189. The sequence goes on along the minus strand of DATCZR010000188.1, from coordinate 1,531 downwards.
GAAAAAGATGAGGGCGCTTGCCAAGGAATTTGGACTGGGAGCTAAAATGGATAAGTACTATAGTTATGCTGTCTTTCGGATTTCGGCTGGTGCTTTGGTCTCGGTAATTGTTGGGGGAGGGTTGTTCATTACCGGTAGCGAAATCTTCAGTGTATATTTTTTACTGATTCTCTTGTGGATGGCTTACCATTGGCCAATGCCAAAAAGGATGTGTTCTGAACTAGTCCTAAAAGGTGATGAAAGGGAGATGATATTATATAAAAGAGAGTCCTTTTAATTTAAAGGACTCTCGGTTTTCGTGTTTACTTAAACTTTAGAATGTAACTCCAAAGCTGAATGCGTTAAGTGCTGGACCTTTTCCCGATGTGAACAAGTCGTTCATATCATAGTTGAAGAAGAAGTCAACATCCTGGAAACCCAGTTGAAATCTGGCGCCATATCGAATGTTCTCCAAAAAGAAATTGTCGTGGTTGCGCTCCCTTTTCTTGTCATCATTGTCTTCATAAACTTGCTTGGAATAACTATCAATTCTGTAACCCACATAGGGTCCGGCTCCGATTCGAAAAGAATGGCTGCTGTAGCTATCGAATATCATGGGTTTTCTTCTATTGCCGCCAAAATCAAGTACGGGCACAAACGAGGCATTGATATAGGAAGCAGTAAGCTTACTCTTTTTGTAATCTAAGTCACGCGTGTCTGACGAAAAGACAACACCTGTGTTATCCTTGGTGACGAGGGTTTTATTATCCTCAAATTTAAAGTTGTACCAACTCACGCCTACCCCCCACTCCAAAAAGAATTTTCCTGCCAATCTGGTGCGTTGAATTGAGTTAATACCAACGTACCAAGAACCAAACGGCTTAACCGTATATAGATCATTATTGCTGTCTGGAAACTTGCCGTTACTCAATAAATTATTGGTGCCTAAATCGAAGCTTATGGAGTGCGAAGTTCTTCTTCCTCTGTAATGACGATTTTCTCTTACCGAGCTCCGATATTGCTGGTTGTCATTCTCATAGGTAATCCAGCCACTTTCATCAGCACTATTCCTTTCATTGTCACTTTCATCTTTTGGCCATTCATAGGTTGTTTCAGTTTGCGCATCCTTTGTGATTGCTTCATCTTTTAGGTAGCTGGACGATGGAGTACTTACGTCTGTGGCGTCTTGATTTTCCAGCTTTTTGATCATATCATTCATCAGTGCCTGAAAGTCATAATACTTCAAAGTTTGCAGGTCACTTTTTTGGATTGCAAAAATCACCTTACTGGATTCACCCACTTTAATTACGACGGTATCCGCGGGGGTGTTCTGTGCAAGCCCTCGGCTTGAAATTCCAGCTATTGCAATCATCATCACTAATACACTCTTTCTCATACACATTATTCATTATTGTTTTTATCTTCTTTTTTAAAATTCAAAGCAAATATTTCCTCTTTTGCTTGTCTTAATCCTGCTATAGGACTTTCTCCGGTTCTTACATCATTTGCAAGTTCCAATACCCTTTTAATCCCCGACTTCTTTTGCGGAGTT
>DATCZR010000187.1:0-34607 GCA_036525835.1 Cyclobacteriaceae bacterium | reverse complement strand
TAGATATTACATCGTTTACTGAAACGTTCATGAGCGAGGCCAGGTCATTGGCTGAAATAAATTCCGTCACTTTTAATGTCTTGGAATCTTCCTGTTCTTGTAATAATCTCTCGTCCTCTGCTTCTGAAACGGCTTGACGTTTTTCTTTTCTGTATTTGGCGCCTCCAACTTTCTTCTGGCTTCCGCTGAGTTTAGCTAAAGTGGCTCGTACTTGCTCTTGAATCTCCTTTTCGGTCGGTTCCGCCTTTTGGGTACGGGGTGCAAATGATTTTTTGCCACCCTTACTTCCAGTGCGATCATCTTTGGCCGGGATAATTCTTTTACGTGGTCTGCGTTTCCGGGCTTCATCCCTTTTATCGGAAGAGGCAACCGGCTGCTCTTTCTTCTTCTCCGCAGGTAATTCAATTCTGTCTACTACTTTCAGACCTTGCAGCTTATCTGCACGTCCCTTGATTACGTCAAATTCCTTCTTCTCAACCTTTTCTTCTACTTTTTCTTTGACCTCTTCATCTTTCTTAGGCTCTTCTTTTTTGGGTTCTTCCTTGACTTTCTTTTTCTCCAGGTCAATCTTACCAAGCACTTTTATCCCCTCCAGCTTTGTCTTCTCCACTTCAACCCTTTCAGGTTTTGCGTCCTCTTTTACTTTTATTTCGCTTGATCCTAAATTCTTTATCAGAATTTGTTCATCTTCATCGGTTTTCTTTCTATGCGCTTCAGCTTCCGTTTCAATCGTGACATCTTCTATGTGCTTTACGCCAATGGTAAGACCTGAGGCTTCTCTCTTCTCAGATGCAGATGTGGCAAACTCTTTTGAAAGCATGGCAAACTGCTCTCCGGTCAATTTGGCGTTAGGATTATTTTCAACCTCGAATCCTTTTTCTGCCAGAAAATCCAATATGGTGTTGTGCCCCACATTGAGTTTTCTTGATGCCTGCCCCAACCGTATCATTTTATTTTCAGCCATGCTCAAATATCGGTATTTTTTGCTTTTTTATTCGTTTTTGAAGGTTATTCGAATTCTTTCTTCAATGCATTGAGTACCATCTCAACAGTTTCTTCCTCAAGATCAGTCCTTCTTACTAACTCTTCCACATTAAGCGCCAGAACACTTTTAGCCGTGTCCAGTCCGATGCGTTTCAATTCTTCAATCACCCACGCCTCAATTTCATCTGAGAACTCCTGCAAATCCACATCTTCATCTTGTAGTTCTGCATCTTCTCTAAACACATCGATCTCCATGTCCACCAATCTACTGGCCAACTTAATATTAAGTCCACCCTTACCAATAGCCAGTGAAACTTGATCGGGCTTTAGATAAACAGAAACCCTCCCGTTGTCCTTATCAATTTTAATACTGCCTATTTTGGCCGGACTGAGTGCACGTGTAATGTACAATTCAAGATTCTCGGTGTAGTTAATGACATCGATATTTTCATTTTGCAACTCTCTTACGATGGCATGAATTCTTGAACCTTTCATTCCTACACATGCTCCAACCGGATCAATTCGATCGTCATAAGATTCAACGGCCACTTTAGCCCTTTCACCTGGTTCGCGAATGACTTTTTTAATGGTGATCAATCCGTCATAGACTTCAGGGACTTCCTGTTCAAATAAACGCTCCAGGAATACCGGAGAGGTTCTGGAAAGGATGATTTTAGGGTTTCCGTTGATCATTTCCACTTTGTGAACGATCGCCCGAATAGATTCACCTTTTCTATAGCGATCCTTAGGGATTTGCTCTGAGCGGGGTAATGAAATCTCATTTCCTTCCGCATCGATCAGCAATACTTCACGGCTTAAAACCTGATAAACCTCACCAGAAATAATTTCGCCAACGATTTCTTTATACTTCTCAAATAGAATGTCTTTTTCAAGATCCTTAACTTTTTGCATTAGGGTTTGACGAGCTGTGCTCACCGCTCTTCTACCAAAATCTTCCAGGTGAATTTCTTCAGCTACCTCTTCGCCCACTTCAAAGTCAGGTTCGATTCTTCTTGCCTCTGTCAGGCTGATTTTGTCATGATCCCAGATATCTTCCGAATCATCATCAACGATTTCACGGAAGCGCCATATCTCAAGGTCACCTTTGTCGGAGTTTACGATAATGTCAAAATTATCATCGTGCTCGAATTTTTTCCGAATCATATTACGGAAAACATCCTCCAGAATCCGAATCATGGTCGGTCTGTCTATGTTCTTTTGTTTTGCAAAATCTGCAAACGATTCTACTAAAGTTGAAGCATCCATTGTATGAGCTTATTTAAACGAAATTTGTACAAACGCTTTATCTATCATGTCAAATGGTATATCCATTTTCTTCAATTCTTTCTTCTTTCCTTTACCTGTCTTTTCCTCGTACTCTAATTCAATTGAATCAGACAGGGTGTTTACCAACTTTCCCTTTACCACTGATTTATCTTTCAGGGTCACCTTAAATCCCCTCCCCACATTTTTTTTGTACTGCCTCTTTAGTTTTAGCGGGAAGTCTACCCCTGGAGTGGTCACCTCCAACGTGTAATGCTCAGGAATCAGGTCAGTTTCATCCAATTTATTTGATAGTGAGCGACTTAAGTTGGCACAGTCCTCAATGGTTACGCCATTGTCACCGTCAATAATCACAATCAATTTTTTTTGAACCCTGTTTCCGGATATGACCACCTCTACCAAAAAGTGGCCGGGCTTCGTGAGAAGCGAAGTTGCCATTTCCTCGATTTGGGTGTTCAAATCCATAAAGTATTTATAAACAAAGAGGGGACTTTTTAGTCCCCTCTTGATGTTTTTCACATAAGTTGACGCAAAGATAATTCATTTTTGATTTATTGCAAAACATTACTTTTGACGATGATGTGCAAAGTATTAATGACAACTACTTTACGATATAGGATCACCCAGTATTTAGCTATTCTGAGTATGCTGCTCTTTCAAGCATGCTCAGATCAAAAGTCAGCAGAAACTTCAAAGCCAGAGAGGGTAGTGAGAGTTCCTCATTTTAATAGTGACTCAGCATATCATTTTATAGATAAACAGGTGCAGTTTGGGCCGCGGGTACCCAATACGCAGGCACACAAAAATGCAGGAGATTACCTGGTTGATCAGCTAACGGGATATGGAGCAAAAGTACAGGTGCAGGACTTCACCGCACCTTCATTTGAAGGAAAGCAACTTCAACTTAGAAATATTATTGCCAGCTTCTATCCGGAAAAGCAAAAGAGGATATTGCTAGCGGCTCATTGGGATACCCGTCCAGTCGCAGACAAGGATACAACAAACCCGAAGGGAGCAATGGATGGCGCCAATGATGGGGCTAGCGGGGTGGGCGTTCTACTTGAGATCGCCAGAATATTAGGTCAGGATTCTACTATCGATGTTGGCATTGACCTCATTCTCTTCGATGGAGAAGATTGGGGTGAACCCGAGAATAATCCGACCGAAAAAAAGCTACCTCCAAATTGGGAGAGCTGGTGGTGCCTGGGATCTCAATATTGGGCCAGGCATAAGCATGCCCCTAATTATTCGGCCTACTATGGGATACTGCTGGATATGGTGGGAGCTAAAAACTCTCAGTTTTTCAGAGAGGGGGCAAGTCAGCATTATGCCCCTCGAATTGTTGCCAAAGTATGGAACACTGCCTCAAGACTGGGCTATTCAGATTATTTTGTCAAGCAAGACGCACATGCCATCACGGATGATCACGTATTTGTAAATGAATTAGCAAAAATACCGATGATTGATATTGTACATTACCAGCAAGGTGTTGGCTATTTTGGGGATTACCATCATTCGCAAAAGGATAACATGAATTTGATTGACAAAGCAACCCTTGAAGCTGTCGGCACTACCCTCCTCAACGTGATTTACTACGAAGAGTAGCTGGCTACCATTTGCAAATAAGCTCCATAGCCACTTTTTTCCAATGGCTTAGCCAGTTCGAGCAGTTGACTTTTGGAGATATATTTCATCCGATAAGCCACTTCTTCAATACATCCAACTTTCAAATTTTGCCGTTGCTCGATTACCTGCACAAATGTTGCCGCTTGCATGAGAGAGTCAAAAGTTCCAGTGTCAAGCCAAGCTGTTCCACGTCCCATCTGCGCCACTTTCAATTTGCCTTTCTTCAGATAGATATTGTTGAGGTCAGTTATTTCCAGTTCGCCTCTTTTGCTTGGTTTTAAAGCTTTGGCCATGGCCACAACTTCGTTGTCGTAAAAATAGAGCCCGGGAACAGCGAAATTGGATTTTGGATTGTTGGGTTTTTCTTCAATAGAAATAGCCTGATTGTTATTATCAAATTCTACAACACCATATCTTTCAGGATCTTGAACGTGATAGGCAAAGACAACCCCGCCATCCGGATTTTTGTTCGTTTGTAATAGAGGAACTAAACCTGCTCCGTAAAAAATATTATCGCCCAGTATGAGTGCCACTGAATCGGTACCAATAAATTTTTCTCCAATTATAAATGCTTGTGCCAAACCTTCAGGGTTAGGTTGTTCCGCATATGAAAATTGACAGCCTAATTTTGAACCATCACCAAGAAGTTTTTCAAAAAGTGGAAGATCATGCGGGGTTGAAATAATTAGAATCTCTCTGATTCCGGACATCATCAATACAGATAACGGATAATAAATCATAGGCTTGTCGTAAAGCGGCATGAGTTGCTTACTAATGACAAGCGTAAGTGGATGCAAACGTTTACCGGATCCTCCGGCTAGAATTATTCCTTTCATGGATTACCTGTTAGCATACATATGTTCGTAATACTTTAAGTACTCACCTGAGGTCACGTGGCTTAACCATGTTTTGTTGTGTAGGTACCAGTCTATGGTTTTCTCGATCCCTTTTTCAAAGGTGAGAGAAGGCGTCCATCCAAGTTCTGTCATTAGCTTAGATGAATCTATTGCATACCGCAAATCGTGCCCTGGACGGTCTTTGACAAAGGTCATCAATTTGGAAGATGTTCCTTCCGCTCTCCCCAATTTTTGATCCATGAGCTTGCATAACAAGCGCACTAAGTCAATATTTTTCCATTCATTGTTGCCGCCAATGTTATACACTTCTCCCATTTTGCCTTTGTGAAAAATGACATCTATGGCACTTGCATGGTCTTCTACATACAACCAGTCACGGATATTTTCCCCTTTACCGTATATAGGTAATGGTTTGTTTTCAATGATGTTATGAATCATCAAAGGGATCAATTTCTCAGGAAAATGGTTCGGCCCATAGTTATTGGAGCAACGGCTAATCACGGCTGGGAATTGATAGCTATTGATATAGGCCTTTACAAAATGGTCACTTCCCGCCTTTGATGAGGAGTAAGGCGATTGGGGATCGATTGGAGTCTGCTCTGTGAATAAACCACCGTCCTCAATAGAACCATACACTTCGTCAGTAGAAATGTGATAGAATTTTTTTGAGGCATCACCCTCCCAGTTTTTCAGAGCAGCCTGCAATAAATTAACAGTGCCAATGATATTGGTCATCACAAATTCATTCGGATTCTCCAATGACCGATCTACATGGGATTCTGCAGCAAGATGGATTACGCCATCAAACTTTTCGACTTTAAAAAAATCGTGCATTGCTGCGCCATCGACAATATCTCCTTTTATGAAATGGTAGTTAGAGTTATCCTCAACGTCTCTTAAGTTTTCGAGGTTGCCGGCATAGGTGAGCTTATCCAAATTATAAATTTGATATTCAGGGTACTTATTGACAAATAATCTGACAACATGTGAGCCAATAAAACCAGCACCTCCAGTGATTAGGATTTTTTTAATACTCATTTTATGTATTGTCGAAAGTTTTTATGATCGCGGTCAAATAAAACGTCTTCAGGCAATGACTTAAAATAGTCATAGGTAATTTTTAATCCTTCTGCACGGGAAATTTTTGGTTCCCATTTCAAAATTGATCTGGCTTTTGTGATGTCAGGTTGTCTCTGTTTAGGGTCATTCACTGGCAAATCTTTGCGTATGATTTTCTGCTTTGTTCCTGTCAATTTAATAACCTCTTCTGCAAATTGAAGTATGGTGATCTCGTCCGGGTTTCCAATATTCATGGGCAGATGGTAATCCGACAAGAGCAATCGATAAATTCCTTCTACTAAGTCATCTACATAGCAAAATGATCTGGTTTGAGATCCGTCTCCGAATACGGTCAAATCTTCACCACGCAATGACTGGCCAATAAACGCAGGCAATACCCTCCCATCATTCAATCTCATTCGGGGCCCATAAGTATTGAAGATGCGGATAATTCTGGTTTCCAAGCCATGGTAAGTATGATAGGCCATGGTCATGGCTTCCTGAAAGCGTTTTGCTTCATCATAAACACCACGAGGGCCGACCGGGTCTACATTGCCATAATATTCTTCAACCTGTGGGTGCACGAGAGGATCTCCATAAACTTCAGATGTGGACGCCACAAGAATCCTTGCTTTCTTGGCCCTCGCCAACCCAAGCAAATTATGGGTACCTAGAGATCCAACTTTTAGTGTTTGAATGGGTATTTTTAAATAGTCAATAGGACTGGCGGGCGATGCGAAATGAAGGATGTAATCCAATTTACCGGGTACATGCACAAACTTGGAAACATCGCAGTGATAAAATTCAAAATCTGGTTGCTTAAACAGATGCTCAATGTTTTTTAAGTCGCCTGTAATAAGATTATCCATGGCGATTACATAGTAACCCTCTTTAATGAACCGGTCACATAGATGAGAACCCAAAAAACCTGCACCCCCGGTAATTAATATTCTTTTCTTCATAAAGTTTGTCTTCCAATGCTGACGTAAGTAAAACCAAATCCTTTCATTGTCATCACATCATATAAATTGCGACCGTCAAAGATCACTCTATTTTTCATGATTGATCCTAACTGCTCGAAGTCCGGTGACCGAAACTCAGGCCATTCAGTAGCAATGAAAAGTGCATCTGCACCTTGAGCTGCCTCATTTGGTGTTGTGAAGTAATCAATTTTAGATCCAAAGATCTTTTTTACATTATCCATCGCTTCCGGATCATGTACATGGACAGTAGCCTCTTCTTTCAGCAATTCTTCAATGTTATATAAAGCGGGTGCCTCTCTGATGTCATCGGTGTGTGGTTTGAAAGCCAGGCCCCAGATAGCAATTTTCTTTCCCTTCAAATCACCCTTGAAATAATTCTTGAGGGGAGTCATCAACTTGGTCTTTTGCGAGTCGTTGACTGCCATCACTGAATTCAAGATTTTAAAATCATAATCGACCTGAGCAGCAGACCTGGCTAGTGCTTGTACGTCCTTAGGGAAGCAACTACCTCCGTACCCAATGCCGGGAAACAGAAAACGCTTTCCGATACGGCTGTCAGATCCGATTCCTTTTCTTACTGAATCTACATCTGCTCCCAACTTCTCGCATAGATTAGCAATTTCATTCATAAAGCTGATTTTGGTTGCCAAAAAAGAATTAGCAGCATATTTGGTTAGCTCAGCAGAGCGTTCATCCATAAAAATTATTGGATTGCCCTGCCGTACAAAAGGAGCATACAATTCCTCCATTAATTTTTGAGCTTTAGGCGAGGAGGTGCCAACAACCACCCGTTCTGGCTTCATAAAATCGTCAACAGCAACGCCTTCGCGCAAAAATTCCGGATTAGAAACCACATCAAAGTCAACTTTGGCATTTGCTGCAATGGCCTCTCTCACTTTTTCTGAGGTGCCAACAGGCACGGTACTCTTATCCACCAGAACGGTATAAGCAGAAAGTAATGGACCCACATCTTTTGCTACTTTGAGTATGTATTGAAGGTCAGCAGAGCCGTCTTCTCCTGGAGGAGTTGGGAGGGCAAGAAAAATAATTTTGGCATCTTTTATTCCTTCAGTCAGGTTATCTGTAAAAAAGAGTCTTTTCTGTTTGATGTTTCTATCAAAGAGTGGAGTTAACCCCGGTTCATAGATAGTGACCTTTCCGCTTCTCAACTTTTCAACTTTTTCAAGATCAATATCAACACAAGTAACTGTATTCCCAGTCTCAGCCAGGCAGGTGCCTGTAACTAATCCAACATAACCAGTACCAACTACAGCAATTTTCATAAAGTCAATTTATAATTGGCGGCAAAAATAGTTTTAAAACCACTAAAAGCTTAGAATTTGATAAAAATAAGGGACAAACTAACATTCGTTTGGCGGAGCCATTTATTACCAATAATTTTGAAATCCTTTTAACCGAAATAACACAATGTCAGCAGTAGCCGAGTCTTACGCGGGTTTGAGTTTTGATGAAACTGAGAATCAAAAAATGATTGCTCAGATGATCCGCGATTTTGGCGAATTGGAGATCAAACCCAAAATGATGGAATGGGATGAAACCCAGGAGTTTCCAATTCCGCTGTTTAGAAAAATGGGAGAGTTGGGCCTCATGGGTGTCCTGGTACCTGAAATTTATGGTGGATCTGGATTTGGCTATGCGGAATACGTAACGGCAATTTCAGAAATCGCCAGAATTGATGGATCCATTGGACTGTCCGTGGCTGCACATAATTCACTTTGTACTGGCCATATCCTACAGCATGCCAGTGAGGAACAGAAACATAAATATTTACCCAAGTTAGCTTCTGGTCAATGGATCGGCGCCTGGGGCCTTACTGAACCAAACACTGGTTCCGATGCAGGCAATATGAGGACGGTTGCAGTCGAGGATGGAGATTATTTCGTGATCAATGGAGCAAAGAATTTCATAACTCATGGCAAATCCGGGGATGTAGCTGTGGTCATTGTTAGGACAGGTGAGGTTGGAGACTCCCACGGAATGACCTCTTTTATCATTGAAAGAGGAACACCTGGATTTACTGCTGGTAAGAAAGAAAACAAATTGGGAATGCGGGCTTCCGAAACAGCTGAGCTCATTTTTACAGACTGCCGGGTGCATAAGGATCAAGTAATTGGAGAAGTCGGTGATGGTTTTGTGCAATCGCTTAAAGTATTGGATGGAGGAAGAATATCAATTGCGGCATTAAGTCTGGGTATAGCCCAGGGCGCTTTTGATGCAGCCTTACACTATTCGAAGGAGCGCCATCAGTTTAATAAGCCAATTTCATCATTTCAAGGTATCTCATTCAAACTGGCTGACATGGCCACGAAGGTTGAAGCCGCCCGATTACTCACCTTTAGAGCTGCTGATTTGAAGAATAGAGGAGTTAATGTTAATCTGGAATCGGCAATGGCTAAGCTTTATGCCTCTGAAATTGCCGTTGAAGTGGCCAATGAAGGCGTTCAGATTTTTGGTGGATATGGGTATACTAAAGACTTTCCTGCAGAGAAGTATTATCGCGATGCGAAATTGTGCACTATTGGAGAAGGTACTTCTGAAATTCAAAAACTGGTGATTTCAAGGGCCGTATTGAAGTAATATTTGCAAAATTGAAGTGAATAGGGCTATATTTGCAACCCGAAATAATAATACATTATGCTGATTATCAACGTAAAAGAGAACGAATCCATTGACAAGGCACTAAAACGCTTCAAGAAGAAGTTTGAGAAAACTGGCGTTTTGAAAGAATTACGTTCAAGAACAGCCTTCGAGAAACCTTCCGTTGCTCGTAGACACGAAATCATTCGTGCTGCCTATAAGCAAAAGATGTTTGCCAAGGAGAACTACTAACCAAGTTGGTTAACCACATATAACTAATCCCCTTCGGTGCTTTATCGGAGGGGATATTTTTTTTACATTGCTTTCATACGCAGGGAAGGACAGCAATGGTGGATTCATTCTTTAAATATCTTCAATACGAGAAAAGGTATAGTCCAAAAACCATTATTGCTTACCAGTCAGACATTGGACAATTCGCCAAGTTTCTGAAGGAATCATACCAGGAGCCAAATATTGAATTGGCCACCCACGGACTTATTCGTTCCTGGATAGTTAGTCTTGTTGAAAACAAGATTGAAGCTCGATCCATTAACCGAAAAATTGCATGCCTTCGTAGCTTTTACAAATTCTGTCTTAAGCAAGAAGCAATTGATAAGGATCCGATGGTTAAAATAAAGGTGCTGAAGACCAAAAAAAAGCTGCCCCATTTTGTGCATGAAGAAGACATGACCAAACTGTTGGATCATGTGGAATTTGAGAATGATTTGGAGGGATGCAGAAATAGATTAATTATTGAATTGTTTTATGGAACTGGAATTCGTTTATCTGAATTAATAGGATTAAAGGAATCCCAACTCAACATAGCGGAAAGGACCATTAAAGTGGTTGGGAAAAGAAATAAAGAACGAGTGATACCATTTGCTAAAAGTATCGTAACAGTAATTGAGTCTTACCTTACTGTGCGCAATCGAGAAGTAGAACAAAAAAAACATGGCTTTTTATTCGTAGGCAATTCCGGTGATCCATTGTACCCGATGATGGTATATCGGCTTGTTAGAAAATACCTTGACAAATTTACTTCAGTGGAAAAGAGAAGTCCCCATGTGCTCAGGCATTCGTTTGCCACTCATTTGTTGAATAAAGGGGCTGAAATCAATGCCGTCAAGGATCTGCTTGGTCATACCAGCCTGGCAGCCACCCAGGTATACACCCATAATTCAATGGAGAAACTGAAGAAAGTTTTCGACCAGGCTCACCCAAAAGCGTAATAAGTGTTATCTTATCGTTGAAACTAAATGCCACTCAAATGATGTAATAATTTATAGCCCAATGAAGATCACTGGAATTTTAGAATGTTTAACCTTTAAATTTTTTCTATTTATGAAGTTGCAAGTTCACTCTATTCACTTTTCTGCCGACCAGAAGTTGATTGATTTTATTCAAAAGAAAGTGGATAAGTTGGAAACGTTTTATGATCGGATAGTAGATGGAGAAGTTTTTCTCCGTTTGAATAACGGTGGAGTTGAGAACAAGACTGTCGAGATAAGAATTAAAGTTCCGGGCAGCCAACTTTTTGCCAAAGAAGATGCAGCCTCTTTTGAAGCGGCTACCGACTTGGCTACGGAGGCGCTAAGAAAACAATTGAGGAAGTTCAAGAATAAATTAACAGACATACGCATTTAAATAAAAAAAGGCCCGGAAGGGCCTTTTTATTTATGATGATTATTAAGGAGTTTAGACTTTAAATTCTTTTTTGAGCTTATCTACGTAATCTAGTTTTTCCCACGGGAATAATTCAACTTTCACTTTGATCTGGTTCTTTTTTCCTTTGTTAAAAACTTTCTCCACAATTTTCGGCTCTCTTCCCATGTGACCATAGGCTGCAGTCTCACTATAAATTGGTGTGCGAAGTTTGAACCGATTCTCAATAAAGTAAGGGCGCATGTCAAAGATTTTCGAAATCTTCTGAGCGATAACCCCATCACTCATCTTTACTTTCGATGTTCCGTAAGTATCAATATAAAGCCCTACTGGTTTTGCCACGCCAATGGCATAGGCCACCTGAACCAGCACCTCATCGCAAATTCCCGCTGCCACCATATTCTTAGCTATATGGCGCGTTGCATAGGCGGCTGAACGATCAACCTTGGAAGGGTCTTTACCGGAAAAGGCACCGCCTCCATGTGCACCTTTGCCTCCATAAGTGTCCACGATAATCTTGCGTCCGGTAAGGCCAGTATCACCATGAGGCCCTCCAATTACAAATTTTCCCGTAGGATTGATGTGATATTGAATCTTATCAGTAAATAGTTTTTGAATTCTCTTTGGCAATTTCTTCTTGATTCTTGGAATGAGAATCGAGATCATATCCTCTCTAATCTTTTTAAGCATGGCGCCATCGCTACCAAAATCATCATGTTGAGTGGAAATAACAATGGTATCAATCCTGATTGGTGTTTTATCGTCGTCATACTCGATGGTCACCTGAGATTTCGCATCCGGCCGAAGGTATGTCATCGTTTTAGCTTCTCTACGGATCGTTGCCAACTCGCTTAAAAGCAAGTGCGCAATATCCAACGGTAAAGGCATATAGTTGTCCGTTTCGTTGGTAGCATAGCCAAACATCATTCCCTGGTCTCCAGCTCCTTGATCTTCTTTCTTCTTGCGCTCAACCCCTTGATTAATATCAGGAGACTGCTCGTGTATGGCTGATAAAATACCGCAGGAGTTAGCCTCAAACATGTATTCACTTTTGGTGTAGCCAATCTTTCGAATGACTTCACGAGCGATATCCTGTACATCGAGATAGGCCTCAGACTTAACTTCTCCAGCAAGCACTACCTGACCTGTGGTCACCAAAGTCTCACAGGCAACCTTTGAATTAGCATCGTAAGCCAAGAAATAATCGATTAAGGCATCAGAAATTTGATCTGAAACTTTGTCTGGATGGCCTTCAGAAACCGATTCAGAGGTGAATAAATAGGGCATATAAAAAGTTTGGAAATTGAGGACGCAAATTTAGTCGGAATGGCCTTAAAACAAAACTTAGCAAGCCAGAAATAGAAAGAGAGCTGGGTCTCTTGGTAATGTGGGCTTGGAAGACTTCCATAGCCTGACAGTTTGAGTTCTAATGGATTCTGTTTCCCCGGTAATATTTACAGCAATGCATAACAAGGTTTCATCATTAAGCGTATCCAGTAAATGTTTCACTAATGCATTATTGCGATAAGGAGTCTCAATAAATATCTGCGTTTGATTTCTGGTCTTTGATTCATTTTCAAATTTCTTAATCGCTTGATTTGCCTCTCTCGCCTCTACCGGCAAGTAACCGTTGAAAGAAAACCGTTGACCGTTAAGACCGGAGGCCATCAAGGCAAGTAAAATACTTGAAGGACCAACTAACGGCTCGACCTTTATACCTTTTTCATGTGCGTATCGAACTGCCAGTGAACCCGGATCGGCTACACCTGGGCAGCCTGATTCTGAAATTACAGCGACAGGTTTCCCCTTCAGCAAAGGACTCATCAATTGAGGTAACTCAGCTTCATCAGTATTCTTATCAAGGGTGTTAAAATACAATTGTTCAATGCTATCAAAAATGGAAAGGCTACTTAAAAATCTTCTTGAGGTCCGAATATCTTCAACTAGGAAAAAGCGAATAGGCTTTAAAATATTTTTTACATGCTCTGAAATCACACGATTAGCTGTGTCTTCAGCGATCACCGTAGGTATAAGATATAGTGTTCCTTTTGACCCCATATATTTTATATCAATGATTGGATGCCTTTAAAAAAGTAAGCACAGTACTCATAAATTCCTGAGGTTTTTCTGCCTGTACCCAATGGCCGGTTTGTAATTTTTCAATTCTTGCCGATGGAAAATATTTTATAATGATATCCTCATCTCCAGATTCAAAATAATTTGATTTTAATCCAATGACAAATAATGTCGGGCCCATAAATTTTCCATTCGACTCGATAGCCGCACCCATGGCTTCAATGTTTTTTTCCAACACGGGAATATTTATTCTCCATTCAAATTGCTGTTCATCATCTCTGGCCAGGTTCTTAAGCAAAAATTGCCTCACCGAAGGATCCGATTCAAAATCGGATAATATCTGATCAGCCTGACCACGTGACTCCAGTCGGTTTAATTGGATTGCCTTCAGCCCTTTCAAGATGGAATCGTGATGAACATGGTAAGCCTTAGGGATAATATCAACAATGATAATTTGCGATAACAGGGTCGGATATTTTACCGCAAAGTTCATGGCCACTTTTCCGCCCATGGAGTGGCCAATAATGATCGGTTGATTGATCTGATGCTCAGCGATAAATTTTTTGAGATCTTCAGTTAAGATATCATAATCATGCTTATTATCATGAGGTGATAAGCCATGATTCCGCTGATCCACGACATAAACCTTAAAGTACTCCGCAAATATTTTTGAAAGGCTAAACCAATTGTCGGACGAGCCAAACAGCCCGTGAAGAATGATCAACGGTTGCCCTTGCCCAAGTTCCCTATAAAATAATTTCATAACTGTTTTTGGCTGAAGCTAAATCAAATTTCGAAGCTCGAAGATACAAATGACATAGGCAATCATGATATATTTGTTTCTAGTTGACTGCAAATAATTGCCTTCATTAAACAAAAACACCAAATGATATTGAGTAAAGGCACCTATGAGATTCAAGGGCTTACAATCCTTGATATTTGTAAAGAATTCGGAACTCCGTTATATGTATATGATGCGGACAAAATCAGTGCGCAAATTCTGGGTTTGAAGAATGCATTTTCAAACAATGATGTAAGCATAAAATATGCGGCTAAAGCGCTCACCAACATTTCCATTTTACGGCATATTCGAGAGCAAGGCTGTGGCATAGATGTCGTTTCGATTAACGAAGCAAAATTGGCGTTGAAAGCTGGGTACAAACCAAATGATATCATGTTTACACCCAGTTGTGTAGACTTCAATGAGATTATTGAAGGAGTTGAGATGGGAATCTACATTAACCTGGACAATCTTTCGGTATTGGAAAAATTTGGTAAGAAATATGGAAGCGACTATCCATGTTGCATTCGACTCAATCCGCATATTTTGGCTGGGGGTAACTACAAAATTTCAACAGGGCATGGCAATTCTAAATTTGGAATATCCGTTTTTCAGATGCCACAAATCCTGGAAACCGTTAATAAATACAAGATCAATGTCAATGGCTTACACATCCATACGGGTTCGGAGATATCAGAGACAGAAGTTTATCTCAAAATGTCGGAGATATTATTTGGGGTAGCCAGAGATTTTTCCTCATTAAAATTTATTGACTTTGGCAGTGGGTTTAAAGTCGCTTACAAGGAAAATGACAACGTCACCAACATTTATGACTTAGGGCTCAAATTGGGAAAAGCTTTTCGTGAGTTTTATGAAAGTTATGGTCAAAGGCTAGAGCTGTGGGTAGAGCCAGGAAAGTACCTGGTCAGTGAAGCTGGATATTTGTTTGTGAAGACCAACGTAGTCAAGTCCACACCATCTGCAACATTTGCTGGCGTTAACTCCGGACTCAATCATCTTATTCGTCCTATGATGTATGATGCATACCATGAAATAGTCAATGTTTCTAACCCGACCGGAGATCAAAAACTATATACCGTGGTTGGCAATATTTGCGAAACGGATACTCTCGGAGTGGATCGAAAATTAAATGAAGTTAGAGAAGGAGATATTCTTGCCTTGAAAAATGTTGGAGCTTATGGTTATTCCATGGCCTCCAATTATAATTCGAGACTCAGGCCGGCTGAAGTAATGATTAAGGATGGAAAGGCCAATTTGATTAGACAGCGAGATTCTTTCGAAGATCTCCTAAGGGGACAGGTTGAGGCTGATTGGTGATCTTTGACAATGACCAAATCTGATATGTTCGACCTAATCGTGGTAGGAGGGGGCGCAGCTGGCTTCTTTGGTGCGATTAACGCGGCAAAATTAAATCCTAATTTGAAAATTCTGATTCTGGAAAAGTCAAACAGATTGTTGACGAAAGTACGTGTATCAGGAGGTGGACGTTGCAATGTTACTCATCATTGCTTTGAGTCCACCGCACTTTCCAAGCACTACCCGAGAGGTCAAAAGCAATTGAAAAAGATGTTTCGGGAATTTCAGGCTACCGATGTGGAGAACTGGTTTCAGACACGAGGCATTAAACTTAGGACGGAAAGTGACGGCAGGATGTTCCCGGTTAGTGATAGCTCAGCAACCATAATTGAATGCTTCCTGTCTGAGGCCAGCCGATTGAAAATTCTAATCGAGAAACAAGTCGAAGTAATTAATATTGAAAGTCAGGCTAATGGGAATTACCTGGTGAAGACCTTGAATCAAAAAGAATACGGAGCCAAAAAATTATTGATAACAACAGGAGGCTCACCAAAACTTTCATCATATGAATGGTTGGAGAAACTGGGCCATCAAATTATTCGTCCTATTCCTTCATTGTTTACATTCAATGATCGGGATAAGTGCTTTAAAGACTTAATGGGCGTCTCAGTGAGCGAAGGTCAAATCCAAATAGCCGGGACTAATTTCAAAGAAAAAGGTCCGATTCTAGTTACCCATTGGGGGCTGAGTGGCCCCGCGGTTATAAGACTTTCAGCATGGGCAGCAGAATATTTGCATGAACAAAAATATAGCTTCACCGCATTGGTAAATTGGATTGGGGACGTGTCAGAAGATGAGTTAAGAACTTTTCTTTCAAGTCAAATTCAGGCTCATCCCAAAAAAACCATTGTTAAAGATTCACAATATAAATTGCCAATCAGACTTTGGGTAAGACTTTGTGAATTAGCAGAAATAAATGAGATCAAGATTTGGTCGGAGGTTTCGAAGCGGTCATTGAATAAGCTCATTGAAAACTTGATTAGATGTCCTTTTCAGATCCACGGTAAGACCACATTTAAAGAGGAGTTTGTCACCTGTGGTGGTGTGAACCTTGATGACATCGACACCGCCACCATGGAAAGCAAAAAGAAATCGGGAATTTATTTCGCTGGTGAAGTCCTGAACATTGACGGTGAAACGGGAGGGTTTAATTTTCAATCAGCCTGGACTACATCTTTTCTTGCAGCCAAGGCAATTGGCAAACATACAGACAAAAAAACCTCAGAAACTGAGGTTTAGTGTGGTGACGGAGGGAATTGAACCCCCGACACAAGGATTTTCAGTCCTTTGCTCTACCAACTGAGCTACGTCACCGAGAATTTTCCATCTGTGATTTCAGGCGGGGCACAAAACTATACAAAATTAGGGTTGACGCAAAAATTGGTCATATTTTTCTGGTTTAGACATATATGTCACCTATTTTCGTTTTATGGCCATTGCTCAACAACTCCTGTTTATTATCACCTTACTTATCGCAGTTTTCCTGATTAGAAGAAGGGTTGTCAGGATCAAGTCCAACATCCAATTAGGCAAGCCAAACCAGACAAAAGGCGATTCTGGTCAACGATGGGAAAACTTACTCCTGATTGCTTTTGGTCAACAAAAGATGTTCAAGAAATTTATTCCAGCCTTTTTACACTTTTGGATCTATGCTGGCTTTTTAATTATCAACATTGAGGTGTTGGAGTTTATCCTTGACGGCTTGCTAGGAACACATCGCATTTTCGCTCCCTATCTGGGAAGCGTCTATCCAGTTCTTATGAATTTTTTTGAGTTTCTGGCGGTAGCGGTTTTGCTGGCATGTGTGGTTTTCTTGGTTCGAAGAAATATTCTAAAAATCAAAAGATTTTGGTCTTCAGAAATGACCAGTTGGCCAAGGCTTGATGGCAATCTCATTCTCGTCATTGAAATCACGTTAATGGCAGCCATACTTACTATGAATGCCACGGATCAATTATTGCAATCCAGAGATGAGCATTACGTCCAGACCGGAAAACTTTTTTTTAGCGCAATGATTATCCCACTCTTTTCCGAGCTGGATAAAACAAGTCTTGTTATTATAGAACGCTTTGCCTGGTGGTTTCATATTATTGGCATTCTTGGTTTTGCCTTATATGTAACCTATTCCAAGCACTTGCACATCTTCATGGCCTTTCCAAATACATACTTTGCCAATCTGGAGCCAAAGGGACATATCAAAAATATGCCCGTTGTGACTAATGAAGTAAAGTCCATGCTGGGAATAGGTAAATCAGAACCTCCACCAGCGGAGCCCGGAAGGTTTGGAGCTAAAGACGTAAACGATTTAAATCGTCAAAATCTAATGGCTGCATACGCCTGTACGGAATGCGGAAGGTGTACTGCCGAATGCCCGGCCAATCTTACCGGGAAGAAACTGTCCCCAAGAAAGATCATGATGGATACGAGGGATCGCATGGAAGAAATCGGAAATAATTTGGCAATAGGAGCAAAAGGTCTTGACGATGGTAAGTCCTTATTAGGCGATTATATAACGAAAGAAGAGATCAATGCTTGCACCAGTTGCAATGCCTGCGTGGAGGCATGTCCGGTTTTGATCAATCCACTGGAAATCATATTGGAAATGAGAAGGTACATAGCGATGGAAGAGTCCGGATCACCCGCGCAGTGGAATTCCATGTTCCAAAACATGGAGACCAGTTTTGCGCCTTGGAAATTTCCACCCACTGATCGATTTAATTGGGCTAATGAATTAAAACCAAAATCTTGACATGAGCGATCTAAGTTATACTGTGCCCACCGTTGCAGAGCTGGCAGCTAAAAATGAATCTCCTGAGATTTTATTTTGGGTAGGGTGCGCTGGCTCTTTCGATGATCGTTACAAGAAGGTCACCATTGCGTTTACTAAAATCCTGTATGCAGTCGGCGTTAAGTTTGCCGTTCTTGGACGAGAAGAGACTTGCACTGGCGACCCAGCCAGGCGGGCTGGAAATGAATTCCTGTTTCAGATGCAAGCCATGAGCAACATTACTGTAATGAATAGCTATAACATTAAAAAAATTGTTACGGCATGTCCTCACTGTTTTAATACCATCAAAAATGAATATCCTGAATTAGGAGGTAACTACGAAGTCATTCATCACTCCATGATGCTTCAACAGCTAATCAATGAAGGAAGAATTAAGATGAAGGAAGGAGGAGAATTCAAGGGAAAGAAAATTACCTATCACGACTCTTGTTATTTGGGCAGAGCCAACGGTGTGTACGAAGCACCAAGAGCAGTGCTGGAAGCACTGGATGCAGACCTTGTAGAGATGAAACGCTGTCGTACAAGAGGACTTTGCTGCGGGGCTGGTGGCGCCCAAATGTTCAAGGAACCTGAGAAAGGAAACAAAGACATTAATATTGAGCGTACGGAAGAGGCTTTGAGCACAGGGGCCAGCACTGTCGCTGTCGCATGTCCTTTTTGTTTGACGATGATGAGCGATGGAGTAAAAAACAAAGAAAGAGAGGCGGATGTTAAAGTAAAAGACCTTGCTGAACTAATCGCTGAATCGCAGGGTTTATAAATTTGAAAGGAGAGTAGAAAATATGTTTGTACCATTTGAAGAATTATCACCTACTGCCAGAGTTTGGATTTATCAACTTGATCGATCCGTAAATGAGCAGGAGAAAAGTGAGATTGAAAAAGTAATTAAGGGGTTTTGCCATCAATGGCAGGCCCATGGAGCACCTTTACGCACTTCATTTCAATTAATACATGATCATTTTTTAGTTCTGGCTGTAGATGAAAAAGCTGGAATCGCGAGCGGATGTTCAATTGATGGATCAGTCCGAGTGCTTAAGGAACTGAGTGAACGATACAACATCGATTTTTTTAACAGAACGCTGGCTACATTTCTCATCGATGATGAAGTTGTGGCATACCCTCTCAATCAATTGAAAGGATTATTTTCTTCGGGCACGCTAAGCTCAACGGCTACAACGTTTAACAACTTAGTTGAATCGAAAGCAGCATTTTTAGAGAATTGGATGGTCCCTGTTGGCAAATCCTGGTTGTCTAAATATCTACCTAAAAGCACGTTAGCCTGAAGGAGGTATCTTTTTTGTAATTTTATCTGCTTTTTAAAGCTTATATGAAGGTAAGGGCAATATCATTTTTTGTTATTCTATTGCTTATGGCTTGTGGGCCGGAGAAGAAGGCCATGAAAGCAATGCGCTTTGGAAAATACCAAAACGTAATTAACTATTATAGAGGAGTGCTGGCGAAGGACCCTAACAACAGCAAAGCCAATTATTACATCGCGGAGTCTTATCGATTGTCAAATCGCATCAAGGAATCAGAGTCTTTCTATGCTAAGGCAAAAGGTCCCGATGTCAACAGAGATTCAATTAAGCTTTACTATTCGCAATCCCTAAAGGCAAATGGTAAATATGATGAGGCGAAAACCCAGCTTGAGGATATTGTTTTAACCACAAAAGATGAAGCTTTTAAAGGGCGTGTGCAAAGAGAAATTGACGGACTGAATTATATCGATGAGCTTTCAAAAAAAGAAAGCTACTACAAAGTAAAAAGCCTGGATGTAGTAAATACGCCATTGAGCGAATATTCGCCAGCATATTTAAATGGGGAATTCTATTTTACAGCCAGTCGTGATGATAGTCGCGTATACATGGCTACTGGCACCCCGTTTACAAAACTATACAAAGCACAAACTTCGGGCGCCAATGTGGATGTATCTACGCTGGCTCCGCTTCCTGAAAAAATCAATACGCCAAATGTGAATGATGGGTGCGTAACTTTTTCTCCAGATGGTAGAATTATGATTTTTGCCAAAGGGAACACTGGAAAAAGAAAGGGAAATCCGGACGTTGATTTATACATGACTAGATTCAGAAATGGAGAATGGGAGGAGCCCAGACAAATTAATATTAACCTTCCTGATTCATGGGAATCCACTCCTGCCTTTGGGCCGGATGGTCGTACGCTTTACTTTTCATCTAACAGAAAAGGAGGATTTGGCGGATTGGATATCTACACTGCTCGTATGGATTCTCGTGGGCGCTTTTCACGGGTAAGAAACCTGGGACCTGACATCAATACCTCAGGGAATGAAATGTTTCCATATGTGAGCGAGAGTAACAAATTATTCATTGCTTCAGATGGCCATCCCGGTTTTGGTATGCTTGACCTATTTGAAATTAAAAGATCCAAAGGCAGGGATGTAACAGAAAATCTGGGACTCCCTATGAATTCTGTGGCTGATGATTTTGGAATTTTTCTATTTAAAGCGGACCGTGGATTTTTCACTTCAAACCGAGAAGGGGGAAAAGGAGATGATGACATCTACACTTTTGTGAATGAAGATCCCAATTTGCGCGTAGTCAATTATTTCCTTCAAGGGATTACCATGACTCCGAAAAAGGACAGTACGCTTGAAGTATTAGCTAGCACCAAAGTGACCTTATTGGATGAGCGAGGAGAAGTGATGCAGGATTTTGTAACTGGAAATGATGGAAAATTTTTCTTCCGTGTATACGAAAATGAAAATTATACACTCGTTGGGGAAACAGATGGCTATCTGGTAAAAAGACAAAAGTTCACGACCTATGGTAAATCAATCCCTCTCGAATCTTTAGAAGAATTGGTTACCAACATCACTTTAGATACAATAGTTGTACTTGATAGACTTGAGAAAAATAAAATATTTGTGCTCAACAACATTTATTTCGATTTGGATAAATCGGATATCCGTCCGGATGCAGCTGCCGAATTGGATAAGCTGGTTGACCTGCTAACCGATAATCCGGAGATTAAAATTGAAATGAGCTCGCATACCGACAGTATTGCTTCCAATTCCTATAATATTCAGTTATCACAAAGAAGGGCTGAGTCAACTGTTAGGTATTTGATAAGTAAGGGGATAGCCCCTGACCGATTGGTGGCCAAAGGATATGGTGAAGAAAAACCAATCGCGAGAAATACCAATCCCGATGGCACTGACAACCCAGAAGGTCGCCAGCGGAATCGAAGAACTGAATTCAAAATCTTGGAGATCGGAGTTGTTCAGAAAAAGAATTTTGATGACTTTGACGAGGATAAATATTTTAAGAATGATAATTGATGAGCCAGCTAGGAGTAGGTAAATTCTCCATGCTCACTTCTAATAGTAACCTTTGTTTGAGGGGAAGGTTCAACGCGCCCAATTACTTGCGCATCCACACCAAATGACTTTGAAATGGAAATGACTTCGCTGGCGTATTTTCCCTCGAGATAGATTTCCATTCGATGTCCCATATTAAAAACCTTGTACATCTCTTCCCAGTCTGTACCTGATTGCTCCTGGATCAATTTGAACAAAGGAGGAATGGGAAGCATATTGTCTTTGATCACCTGAAGCCGATCAATAAAATGTATCACTTTGGTCTGTGCGCCTCCACTGCAGTGTACCAATCCATGAATTTGGCCTCTGAGTTCTTTAAGTAGCGCCATTAGTACAGGTGCATACGTTCGGGTTGGCGATAAAACCAGTTTACCCACATTAATGGGTACTTCTGGAATCGTATCTGTCACCTTATAATTTCCGCTATAGATAAGTTCACCAGGAACAACATTATCAAACGACTCAGGGTATTTTTTACTGTATTCTTTTGAAAACACATCATGCCTAGCAGATGAAAGTCCATTACTTCCCATGCCTCCATTGTATTCCTTTTCATAATTAGCCAGTCCGTATGAAGCCAATCCAATAATGACATCACCAGGTTTAATGTTATCGTTGGAGATGACATCGCTGCGTTTCATTCGGGCAGTAACGGTACTGTCCACAATAATAGTTCTAACGAGATCGCCAACATCGGCAGTTTCTCCCCCAGTACTATGAATATTCATGCCATGATTTCGAAGCATGGATAATACTTCTTCTGATCCATTGATGATTTCGGAGATTACTTCTCCCGGAATAAAATTTTTGTTTCTGCCAATCGTGGAGGACAGTAAAATATTTGTGGTCGCGCCAACGCAAAGCAGATCATCTACATTCATAATGATGGCGTCTTGCGCAATTCCTCTCCAAACCGAGATGTCTCCCGTTTCTTTCCAATAAATATAGGCCAGTGATGATTTAGTACCGGCACCATCCGCGTGCATGATTGTGCAGTAGTGTGCATCACCCGCTAAATGGTCTTCCACGATTTTACAAAATGCTTTGGGGTACAATCCTTTATCCAGTTTACTGATAGCTTTATGGACATCTTCCTTTGATGCGGAAACTCCCCTAAGATTATAGCGATCTAACATATTATCGATTGCAAAAATGCAAATAATAACTTGAATCTAAGTTAGCTTTTTTGATATCTCCCAAACTACAATACCTACGCAAACAGAGATGTTAATGGAGTGCTTGGTCCCTGACTGTGGAATTTCTACTGCCATATCCGCCAATTCAATGATATCGTCACTTACTCCATCCACTTCATTGCCAAACACAAGACAATACTTTGAATTAGCCAAAGGTGTGAAGTTGTGGAGAGAGATGCTTTCGGTTGTTTGTTCTACAATGATGATCGTATAGCCCTGGCTCTTTAATTGTTTTACCCAAGAAGATCCTTCCTTTTCATAGTGCCATTCCACCGATTCCGTGGCACCAAGGGCTGTTTTTTGAATTTCACGGTGAGGGGGTTGCCCGGTAATTCCTGTGAGGTAAATCTTTTCAATTCGAAAGGCGTCAGCGGTACGAAATGCTGAGCCGACATTATGTAAACTTCTCACGTTGTCCAACAACAGCACCACGGGTAGTTTTTCGACCATCTTATAAGCCTCAGGTGTAATTCTGCCGAGTTCCTCTAGTTTTAATTTTTTCACTGCACAAAAGTAGAATGAAAAACCAACTATTAAACCCTATCCATGCTAATTTGCAAAGGGCTCAATCAGTTGATATTAATAATATGATGAAACAGAAAGTGTATTCAATTCTATTGGTCTTTTTAACTGTTTCTTGTCAATCGCAAGATCAGTGGAAGAATATCTACGCGGAAAATGCCTGGACTGAACGCGACCGATGGCAGCGAGCCAATGACATTATCGATTTATTGCAATTGTCAAATGGGAGCAAAGTGGCAGATGTAGGATGTCATGAAGGCTATATGACCGTGAAATTATCTAAACAAGTAGGGTCAGCTGGTCGTGTTTTTGCGGTTGACGTCCAACAAAACAGGTTGGATAAATTAAGCGCACACCTCAAAGAAAGAAATATTAAGAATGTAACCACTGTAAAAGGTGATTATGATAATCCGCATTTGAAACCCAACAGCTTGGAAGCAGCCTTAATCATTGATACCTATCACGAAATGGATGATCATGATGAAATGCTAATGCACATCAAGACAGCTTTAAAAAGTGGAGGAAGATTAGTCATTTGTGAGCCCATAGCAGACGAGAGAAGGAAGTTGCAAAGAAGTGAACAGGAGCGTAAACATGAATTGGGGATGAGCTATGCGTTAGAAGATTTAATAAATGCGGAATTCACGATTATATTTAAGCAAGATCCATATATAGACAGGCAACAGGTGAAAGGAGATAAAATGTGGATTATCGTTGCGGAGAAATGAAAGATAATTAAGCTTCTTGGTTGCTTGTCGCGCCTGGATTTTATCTTTGTCCTTCATGGCCGGTAAATCCGATACACCCTTAATGAAACAATACAATGCCATCAAGGTGAAATACCCTGGAGCGCTGTTGCTATTTAGAGTGGGTGACTTTTATGAAACGTTTGGTGAAGATGCAATCAAGGCTAGCAAAGTATTGGACATTGTGCTCACCAAGAGGGGAAGTGGCTCGACATCAGAGATCGAGTTAGCGGGGTTTCCGCATCATGCCTTGGATACCTATTTGCCTAAGTTAGTAAGGGCTGGCCATCGGGTAGCCATCTGCGATCAATTGGAAGATCCACGATTTGTAAAAGGAATTGTAAAGCGGGGGGTAACTGAATTGGTGACTCCCGGGGTTTCCTATAATGATAATGTACTCGAGAAGAAGCAAAACAATTTCCTGGCATCTATACATGTGGGTAAAAGTATTTATGGAATTGCCTTTCTGGATATTAGTACTGGCGAGTTCTATGCCGCTGAAGGAAATGAAAATTATATCTATAAATTAATTCAAAGTTTTGCCCCTGCAGAAATTATTTTCAGTAAGCCCCACCGGGAAAAATTTGAAAATCAATTAGGTGAAGAGTACGCCAATTTTGCTTTGGATGAATGGGTATATGCTACAGACTATGCCTATGAAAAACTGATTGCCCAATTCAAAACAGCCAACTTGAAAGGCTTCGGAATTGACCTCATGCAGGAGGCCATTATTGCAGCAGGGGCCATCCTTCATTATTTGGAGGCAACAGAACATAAAGACACCCATCATATTTCATCTATTTCCAGAATAGATGAAGATAAGTATGTATGGCTTGACAAATTTACCATCCGCAACCTGGAGATTGTGAGCCCTCAACAAGACGGAGGTGTTCCTTTGATTCAAATATTGGATAGAACGGTGACTGCCATGGGCTCTAGACAACTGCGCAAATGGATGATCTTGCCCCTCAAAGAAATGTCGGCCATTGAAGAAAGACTCAGCGTAGTTGAGAAATTTTTTAATGAATCCGAAATGTCGGAATCTATTGTTGATCAGCTCCGCCACATAGCGGATTTGGAACGTCTCATTTCTAAGGTAGCTGTAGGTAGAATAAATCCAAGGGAAATGGTGCAGCTCAAAAGATCACTTCAGGCTGTTTTACCGATCAAGGATCAATTATTAAAACAAGATTCCCCCCACCTGAAAAAATTAGGTGATCAATTAGAGCGGTGTGATTTTTTGTTGGATAAAATTGAGAAAGAACTAAAAGATGATGCGCCCATGCTTGTCCATCAGGGTGGGATTATTAAGAAAGGTGTCAACGCAGAATTGGATGAACTCAGAATCATTGCATTTTCAGGTAAGGACTATTTGCTTCAAGTTCAAAAACGCGAAGTCGAAAAGACGGGCATTTCTTCTTTAAAAATATCTTTTAATAAAGTGTTTGGATATTATCTGGAGGTAAGCAATGCCCATAAAGACAAGGTACCTTCAGAGTGGATCAGAAAACAAACACTGGTAAATGCCGAGCGTTACATAACGGAGGAGCTTAAGACGTACGAGGAGAAAATTCTAAATGCGGAAGAAAAGCTGACGGTTATAGAGCAAAAACTTTTTCAGGATTTGGTATTGCAAGCGACAGACTTTGTTTCTCAGATTCAACAGAACGCCAGGGTGATAGCCATATTGGATTGCCTGTTGTCATTCTCAACGGTAGCCAAAGCGAATAAATACATTAAGCCTGGCATCAATGATTCGAAGACAATTGACATCAAGAATGGCAGGCATCCAGTAATTGAGAAACAAATACCTGTTGGAGAAAGTTATGTGCCCAATGATATTTTTTTGGATAATGAATCGCAACAAATTCTGATTATTACCGGACCCAATATGGCGGGTAAGTCTGCTTTACTCCGGCAAACAGCATTGATTGTCTTGATGACACAGATCGGAAGTTTTGTTCCTGCAGATGAAGCCAACATTGGTGTTGTAGATAAAGTGTTTACCCGCGTAGGGGCTTCGGACAATCTGGCGCGAGGCGAATCAACCTTTATGGTGGAGATGACGGAAACAGCCAGCATCCTAAATAATCTTAGCGATCGCAGTTTGATATTAATGGATGAAATTGGAAGAGGAACCAGCACTTATGATGGGGTCTCTATAGCCTGGGCAATTGTGGAATATTTACATAACCATAAAGTATTTAAGCCAAAAACGCTTTTTGCCACTCACTACCATGAGCTAAATCAATTGACAGAGGATTTGATTCGGGTCAAAAATTTTAATGTTTCCGTTAAAGAAACAGGAGAGAAAATCATTTTCATGCGCAAACTGAAGCCAGGCGGCAGCGAACATAGCTTTGGAATACACGTGGCCCAACTGGCCGGTATGCCTAACCAAATAGTGATCAGGGCCAACGAGATTTTGCATTTTCTGGAAAAGGATAAACAAAAAAATCAATCCAAAAAGAAAATGGAAGCTTTACCAAAACCCATCTCTCAAATGGGTTTGTTTGAAATGGATCCCAAGCTGAATCAAATGAAAGAGATGCTTAGTAAGATTGATATTAATACGATTAGCCCCGTTGAAGCTTTGCTGAAGCTTAACGAAGTACTTGCGCAGTTAAAAAAGGATTGATCTTTATAAAGCTTTTTTCATTTCAATAGTTTTTTCTTTTTAACTGAGAATCCCCACTTCGTTTAGATAGTCCCCTTCGATTAAGATACCTATCAAGTGTTGTTTTATACCCAAAGATTGTGCCCTTACTGATTTGATAAGCGCATCAAAAGACAATAACTTTGCAGTCTTAATTCAATTGAATTGAATGCGTTCAATTTTGCTATTTGATCATGGAATCAACAGTAACTCCTGAAGTTAGAAGAAAGCCGATTTTAAAACAGGAAATTGCGTTTTCAGTTATTCATTTATTGCCGCTAGCGGCTATTTGGACAGGTGCAACCTTGTTTGACTGGATGCTTTGTATCTTTCTATATGTTTTTAGAATGTTCTGGATCACCGGAGGATATCATCGTTATTTTGCCCATAAGTCATACAATACCTCACGCTGGTTTCAATTTGTAATCGCCTTTATGGCGCAGACATCAGCACAAAAAGGCGCCCTTTGGTGGGCGGCCCATCATCGTCATCATCATCGCAATAGTGATACGCCTGCGGATCCGCACTCCATGAAAATTTATGGATTTTGGTACTCACATGTAGGCTGGATTGTGGGACCTGATTTTAAAGAAACAGATTTCAAGGTAATAGGGGATTATGCCAAATACCCGGAATTGGTTTGGCTAAATAAACATTATCTGTTGCCTCCCATATTTATGGCAGTAGTTGTTACAGCACTAGGAGGTATTGTAAATGGAGGAAGTATACTCACCATGTTTACATCAGCTGGATTGTCAACTTTATTTATTGGCTTTTTCTTAAGCACGGTTATTCTTTATCACGGCACTTTCTCCATCAATTCCATCATGCACAAGTTTGGCAACCAGCGTTATGAGACCAACGATGAATCGAAGAATAGTTTATGGTTGGCTTTACTAACATTAGGTGAAGGCTGGCATAATAATCATCACTATTACGAAGTGGCTTCCAGACAGGGATTTTTTTGGTGGGAAATTGATATCACCTGGTACATTTTGAAAGTATTTTCCTGGATAGGTATAATTTGGGATTTGAAGGGAATCCCCAAGCACATTAAGCTCTCAAAAAATAAGGCGCATGCACGCGAACTTAAAAAGGAGTTTGAACAGGAGCTCGAGCCGGCTTAGAAAGATTGAATAATAGGGAACCGCACTGGACAAAAAAAAGTTTTAGTGAATTAGTAAATTTTAAAAATCCTAATGTGACATTAGTCACTCATTTTGAGTTCAATTAAAAGGATCTTTACAAAATAATATCTTGAATAATTATGCGGGTTGAACAAATATACACCGGTTGTCTTGCGCAAGGCGCCTACTACATAGAGTCTGAAGGTGAAGTGGCTATTATTGATCCGTTGAGAGAAACAGCTCCCTATTTAGATCGGGCTAAAAAAAATAATGCTAAAATTAAATATATTCTGGAGACCCACTTTCACGCTGATTTTGTATCAGGCCATATTGACATCGCAAAGAAGACCGGAGGAAAAATAATCTATGGACCTACGGCTGCTCCAAAATTTGATTGTCATGTGGCTAAAGATGGAGAAGAGCTAAAAGTGGGTAAGCTGACTATAAAGGTCTTACACACCCCTGGACATACCATGGAGTCAACCACCTATCTTTTAAAAGATGAAAGTGGAAAAGATCACGCTATTTTTTCTGGCGATACCCTTTTCCTTGGTGACGTAGGCAGACCGGATCTGGCACAGAAAGCTGCACATATGACTCAAGAGGATTTGGCGGGTTTGCTTTACGATTCTTTGCGAAATAAAATCATGACGCTAGGTGATGATGTCATTGTTTATCCTGCTCACGGGGCGGGGTCAGCCTGTGGAAAGAACATGATGAAGGAGACGGTGGATACTTTGGGCAACCAAAAGAAGATGAACTATGCCTTACGGGCTAACATGACCAAAGCGGAATTTGTGAAAGAAGTGACCGATGGATTACTTCCTCCGCCTGCCTATTTTCCTGAAAATGTTAGACTAAATAAGGAAGGCTACGAGAGTATCGATAAAGTGATGGATCAGGGTCTTCGGGCACTTGATCCTGAGGAGTTTGAAATTGCAGCTAACGAAACTGGTGCTTTAGTTTTGGATACCAGAGCAGCACAAGTTTTCGCAAAAGGATTTATCCCTAATTCAATCAATATTGGTATCGATGGAAGTTTTGCCCCTTGGGTAGGTTCTTTGATACCTGGTGTTGAGCAACCTTTATTGATCGTGGCGGCAGATGGAAGGGAAGAAGAAGTGATAAGAAGATTGGCCCGGGTTGGTTACGATCATTCTTTAGGATTTTTGAAAGGAGGAATTGAGGCATGGAGGTCAGCAGGTAAGGAGGTAGATACCATTGAATCTAT
The DNA here is from genome assembly GCA_036525835.1 of Cyclobacteriaceae bacterium. Taxonomy (GTDB): domain Bacteria; phylum Bacteroidota; class Bacteroidia; order Cytophagales; family Cyclobacteriaceae; genus ELB16-189. The sequence continues at coordinate 5,699 of DATCZR010000187.1, read as the reverse complement.
TTCGGCAGAGGAATACCTTAAACAATCAGGCCAAAAGAAATCCAAAACCATTGACGTGCGCAAACCAACGGAATTTGCCGCGGAACATGTTGACGGTGCTATTAATCTTCCTTTAGATTTTATCAATGAACATTTGGCATCTTTTCCTAGGAAAGAACCATTTTATCTGCATTGTGAAAGTGGTTATCGCTCCATGGTTGCAGCTTCCATTTTGAAGTCGCGCGGCTGGGATAATTTTATCGAAGTAGCAGGTGGAGTTAAAGCCCTTGGTAAGGCTGGCGCGCCACTCACTGATTATGTTTGTCCTACAACTTTGGAAAAATAAGGACATTTTAATTGGGTCATCTTAATTAAAAAATTCTTCATCTGAAGTTTAACTATCATTTGACTTAAGCAATGAAATTTTTGGATAGCTGGAAAGCGATTGTTCTTTTTTGTGTAATACCAGGGCTGGCCCCATTCGTACCAGAGCCTCATATTTGTGGCAAGGTAAAATGGATTGTTGGGGGTGCTGTTGGAATGGGGGCAATTGATTGGGTAGATACAATGTTTCATGGACTACCGTGGCTTTTGTTGATTAGATTGATCATTGTAAAGCTAATAGCTTTGAAAAGCGCGGGTCAATCAGAAAACTAGGGTATTTCAAAATAAAGCGAGTAATGCAATTCACAATTCGGATTGAATAAGGCTTTGCACTTCGGACATCTGCTGCCACTATTCAGATATTCGTTAATGGTTAATTCTTCTTTGCAGGCACCGCAAAGTATGGCTCGCTCATCAAATTCACCAGAAGTCCATTGATTAGACTGGTGATTAACAGCTTCTTCGTGACAGACATGACAGGGGTAGTATTCCCCACAACATTTAAACTTTATGGCAATAATGTCATTAGTTTGGTGATAGTGCACACAACGAGTTTGATCGTCAATTACTTTTCCTGAAACTTTTGTCATAAGTTACGAGAGCCAAAGTTGCCCATTTTAACTTTTCCTCACAACACCATCAATGCTAGCAAGTCCTTAATCAAAAAACCATTGGTATAAGAAAATCTGTCATGATGTATTTACACTTGCAACCGTATATAAATCCACATACTTTTGAAACATTTAAGATAAATGAGGAAGTCTAAATCAAGCAAGTCTGACATGAAAGCAAAGGGGCTGAGCCTCCTTTCTGTGCTTGTTTTACTTTTAGTTTATCTGATTGGAACGGTAGAGGTGTCCTCTATCCACCAACTATTCCACAATGCTGCTGATAAGCAAATCTTACATTCTGAGGTCAATGAACAGAATGCTTGCCATCAGGTCCTGTATCACCATGCCAAGGGCAAGAGTTGTGAACATCCTACACATATCACCGCATTTAAGAGATGTTCATTTTGCCAACTATCCATTCAATCCTTTCACTTATTCGACACCAAGTCATTTGTAGAATTTGCTTTTGGTTCAGAAACAATGGTTGCCTTTACGCAACCATTTCAAGGAGGGGATATAGGTTTACAACTAGCTCCACGTGCGCCCCCGATCTCCTGATCATTAGCTACTAACTGTAGAAAAACTATGACGGCAGTTACTTTGCCGTGTTATTCATTTTTATTTTTTTAAATCAAGATTTTGAAAAAGATAATTTCAATATCGATAATCTTCTTATTGGCAGATATAGTTTGTCTCGCACAAATCCCCTGTAACAATACACTTTCAGGTAAAGTGGTAGACAATAATGGTGGGGTTTTAATTGGCGCAGCAATTGTCTTGGATCCTTCATTCAAGGGGACAACTACTGATACAACCGGAAAATTTGAAATGAAAAAAATTTGTTCCGGTCTTTATCACATTACCGTCCAGTATCTGGGGTATATGGAGCAGGTTTTCGAAGTAAACATTGAGGGTTCTGCTGAAATAACCATTACCATGCAACCGGATGTAGAAACATTACGCGAAGTAGTGGTTGAAGAAAAGCCGGAGCACCTGGAGATAGCACAGAATTATGCCCTGCTAAGTGGAGAAAAGCTTGCTGAGACCGCCGGAAAATCTTTGGGTGAATCATTAACTGAGATTGCAGGTGTGAATACCATTCAGGCTGGCCCTGGAATTTTTAAACCAGTGATCCACGGTGTGCATAGTCAACGAGTACTCATTTTAAATCACGGTATTAGACAGGAGGGACAGCAATGGGGCGCTGAACACGCCCCTGAAATTGATCCCTTCATTGCTTCCAATATTGCCGTTGTCAAGGATGCATCGTCTATAAAATATGGTACGGACGCATTGGGAGGTGTTGTCATTGTCAATCCTGCAAGTTTACCGGTCACTTCAGCAATTGGAGGAACGTTAAACCTGATCGGACAAAGCAATGGCAGATCGGGTACTGTATCCGGCTTACTTGAAGGTGGAATAAAAAATGCGGTTGGCTGGGGTTGGCGAATTCAGGGGACGGGAAAAAAGGCCGGAGATTACCATACCCCAGACTATTCACTTACTAATTCAGGATTAAGAGAGCTAAACTTTTCAGTGGCCACGGGATATCACAAAGAAAGAAAAGGATTCGAAGTTTTTTTTAGTCATTTCAGAACTGAATTAGCTGTACTGAAAGGAACAGCTATTGGCAATATTGATGATTTGTTGGTGGCTATGGAGAGGGAGCCTCCACAAAGCACAAGTGACTTTAGCTATGATATCAGTGAGCCAAGGCAACAGGTGAGCCACAATCTACTCAAAGTGAGTGGACACATGGAAACCGGTCGTGGCGACTGGCGCCTTCAATATGGATTTCAGAACAACAATCGGAAGGAATTTGATATTCGCAAGGGCATTCTGGCAGGAGTACCTAGCATTGATTTACAGTTGAATACCCATACCATAGAAGCTGAGTGGGAAACGCCTTATGATAAAGCAAATGAGTTGTGTATTGGGGTAAATGGGATGTACCAAAACAACACCAATATTTTTGGAACACAGCGAATTGCTTTCATACCTAACTATATCAATTTTTCTGGAGGTGTATTTGGGGTGGCCAAATTTATTCGCGACAAATGGGTTTTTGACCTGGGAGGTCGATATGACTATCGGTATTACAATGCCAATGGTTTTGATTTTAAAAACTCTCGATATAATGAAAGCTTCAGTTTTGAAAATGTAAGTTTGACAGCCGGAACAACAACCCAAATTGATCCAAACCAATCACTAGCCATCAACTTGAGTACCTCCTGGCGTCCACCTCATGTGGCTGAACTCTACAGTTTGGGTACGCATCAAAGCGCTGCGGCAATTGAGTATGGACTTTTGCTAAACGACTCCACCAACGAAGTCATGACCATTAACGATGTGTCCTTCAAGATTGAACGAGCGCTTAAGGCAGTAGGCACTTATAAGAGACAATGGGGAAATTTTCAATTAGATGTAAGTGGCTTTGCCAATTATATTTTCAATTACATCTATTTAAAATCTGGTGGCATTACTCAAAACCTGAGAGGGACGTATCCTTATTTTCGCTATACCCAAACTGACGCTCTTTTCATTGGGGCTGACCTGACAGCTGTTTGGAATATAAGTAATCGAATCAAAGTGAATCCTCAGATATCATTGATCCGGGCTAGTGATGTACGAAACGATGACTTATTAACATTTATTCCTTCTAATAAATATGAAACATCAATTCGTTTTGAAGAACCGACTGCTTTTTTCTTAAAACGATTATTTCTGGAGACTAAAATTAAGTACGTGGCAAGGCAAGGAAGGGCACCCAGGGTAATTACACCCAGACAAATCACGGAAGCTGCGCAACAGGGCACAGATCTATTCGTTGGCAATAGTAAAATATTTGATTTCAAAGAGGCCCCTGATGCGTATGCTTTGCTTAATGTAAGCGCTGGATTTTCAATAAGTAGAGAAAAGGTTCGGTATGATTTCAGACTTTCAGTCGAAAACGCACTAAACAATTCCTATCGTGAATACACAAATAGATTTCGTTACTATGCGGATGAAATAGGGAGAAATATGGCGTTGTCATTGAAGTGTATTTTTTAGTGAAAGAAATATGATTATGGACAAGTTTTACATAAACAGAATAATAGTTGGCATGGTGATCGTAATTTGTCTTTTTAGCTATCTTTTATCAGGATGTGCAGCAGAGGAGCCCTTTAAAGAAGATATACCTGAATTGATCACCAAAGTGGTATTAACATTTGAACCGCTCTCCGCAGGAACCAATATAGTTGTTATTGCTTCAGATCCGGATGGTGACGGTGTGAAAGACATTACCGTGGATGCGCCGATCAATTTACAGGCTAACACATCATACATACTTACTTTATCCTTATTGAATGAGTTAGCGGAAATGTCTTCGCCAGCCTATAACATCACTGATGAAGTGGAAGAAGAGGGTGATGAGCATATGTTTTTTTATACCTGGACGGGTAATGTTTTTTCAGATCCTGCTGGAAATGGAAACATAGACAATCGCTTGGATGTTGTTAATTATATCGATGAGGATGTTGACGGATTACCAGTTGGTATCAATACTTTCTGGACAACAGGAACGGCATCATCTGGTACTTTTCGAATTGTACTCAAGCACCAGCCTCAATTAAAAAGTACAATTTCTGGGGCAGATACGGGAGAGACTGATTTGGATGTAGAGTTTGAAATAAATATCAACTAAAAATACCGGAACCTACATGACGGCAAGCGGGCGGGAGTTTTGACGATCCGCATTTAGTGAATGTCATGATGCTTACAGAAATGTCAGCATTGGATGAAGTACCCGGGACGGGAGTTGAACCCGTACAGCTATTACTAGCCACAGGATTTTAAGTCCTGCGTGTCTACCAATTCCACCACCCGGGTGGGTCAGAATAAAAAAGCCGCATTTCATTGCGGCACTTTTATTTGATGTTGAGCGGGAAACGAGACTCGAACTCGCGACCCCGACCTTGGCAAGGTCGTGCTCTACCAACTGAGCTACTCCCGCTTCTAACGTTTACCGGCTACTATTCAAGATTAAACGTAAAAACCCTTAAATAACAACCAATTCCCATAAGGGACTGCAAATTTAACGACCTGCACCTAATTTGCAATAACATTCAAAAACGATTGTATTTTTAATACCCTTACAAAGGTCAGCATGAGATTAACTGCATTATTATTCATCCTGTTGATGACTCGATTATTAGCTCTTACCCAAGAAGTTGATTTATTGAGACTGGCGTATGATAGACCCAATATCCAATCTGCCCAGGAGGGTATGGCTGTTTCCCCAGATGGAAAATTTATTGCTTTTGTTTACGAGGATAAAACCATTAAATTATTTGAAACGATTTTCCGATCGTGGTTTTTAACTGATAAGAATCAATTGGTTAAACCTTTTACTCCTTAATATTGTATTGTTAATTGCAACTTCGTTTCTGAATTTCTTAAATGGCCCGCGCGTCCACTCATAAAAAACTTCCTGTTCTTGCCGACTTGGATTCCATCGAGATCATCGGGGCCAGGGAGCACAATCTTAAGAACATAAGCCTTAGTTTTCCGCGCAAAAAGTTAATTGTCATTACAGGAATTAGCGGCAGCGGAAAGTCTTCATTGGCTTTTGATACAATTTATGCTGAAGGACAAAGACGCTACATGGAAAGCTTTTCTGCCTATGCCAGGAGTTTTATTGGTAATCTCGAACGACCTGATGTTGATAAAATAAATGGACTAAGT
>DATCZR010000186.1:0-4374 GCA_036525835.1 Cyclobacteriaceae bacterium | reverse complement strand
GCCGCCATCAATAGGGAAGTGCTAAATGGCATAAAGAGCAAAGCTATGCTACACAAAATAGCTCCAATGAGAAAATAAGGAGTTCGCCTTCCCAACTTTGAATTGGTTCGATCACTCATCGCTCCAATAATCGGTTGGATCAGCAGCCCTGTCATGGGTCCCGCTAGCCATAAATAAGGAAGACTGGATTCTTCAGCTCCCAAAAATTTATAGATCGGACTCATACTGCTTTGCTGAAGTCCAAAACTGTATTGGATACCAAAGAAACCGAAGTTCATATTGACAATTTGAAGAAAAGAGAGGCGTGGCTTTAGTGTCATCGAAAAGGGAGGGTAAGCGTAGAAGTAGTCAGTAAATTACTACTTTTTTATTCTAGTCCTCACATTTGCCACAACCCATTCCCCCACTTTTCTCCCCTGGGTCAATCCATTTTCAATTGCCGGTCTGTAATGAATACCTCCGTACAATCTACTAATGGCTGCTTCAGATGATGCCTCATAAAACGATGAAAACTTACGCACGGGCAAGCCATATTTTACTTCTGTTGAATCAACGAAATGAAAATTATCTCCAAAAAGCTCGGTAAGTGCCAAAGAGGCGGCAGAAGAAATTACACTATGACCACTGGTGTACTCAGGGAATGGCGGCGTCTGCAACAATGGCTGCCATTCCTCATCCATATACTTATTAATAACTGTTTCAGGTCTGATCAAATTACTTCTGTACTTCTCATCCCAGCAGCTTATAAATGCGTCTGCCAAGGTAATTGACGTCAACGCATACGCTTCAGCACTTTCCACCAGGTTGGCATTTTCAGTTAAACAGGCGATTTTTACTATGCCTATCCAATGGCCACCCGGAGTAATCTTTTTTGTGGCAAACATTACATGACCATGCACATTCATGACATATGGATTACAATCCCAAAAAGCGGCTATCTCTGATTGTTCAGCAGACAAGTTTTTTCCAGTTTCATAAACTTCTTTGGTCTCAGCAAAAAACTTGCTCTTCTTATCCATATCAAACTTGGTCGGAGGTGCCGGACTAAACTGATCGGCTGAATCCAGCACAAAAGTTCTAATCTCATTCCAATGTGGCTCAATAGCTTCAATATAAGCTGGAGGTGTTGGCTGCCACCGGCCCGGGTCATCCTGAACAGCAAACTTCTCACTTGTTCTCGTTTGCTTGTAGTTGTCCTTGTCTGCCCAGTCCAAAATATGTTGGGTTGCATCTTCAGCAAAAGCCAGGGATTGACTTAACTCATTAGCTGACACGCCTTGCTTCTTCAATTCCTGATGCCAATTGTTAATATAGTCTTCCATTTTTTCCTCAGAAAAAATTAATTTCTTGCCCACAAGCAGCATCGCTTGCACAGCGGCAATTTCAAAATTTACATTAGGCTCTGTCGGTTTAGGAAGTGGCTCAAGTCCATGCACTTGCCCAGCCAATGAAATGATAGTGGAATCATGTAATGCCAAAACCTCATAAGCCGCTACACTTGCATAGGCATAAATCCGGCTTGCTACTGGTGGTGAGAAAATGTCATGAACGATAACATCAGTAAGTTGACTCATGCTGTTATGCAAATCCTGAGCCTTTATTTGAATTGGTTTTTGAGGTTGGTTACATGACCAAATAAGGATAGCGGATACAAGTAAACCTAAGGCGCTAACTAGATAACTATGTTTCATAATGAGCAATGTGCTTTGTGTATATTCAACTTAATTAAAATTCAATCAATCATTTATTTTTTGCTTGCCCTTTGAATGGTTAAAGATTTCCAATTCTTTGGCAAGTGTTTCTCAGATTGAATAATCCCATCATCAGTAATTCTTAATCCTCCAAAACCTGAAAGCACCGTCTGCAAAAGGCCACCTGCCCCAGTTGCAAAATACGGGTTGGTCCCTCCTGCTGTTTCAGAAAGCACACCAAAAGGAGGCACCCCATTTGGCCTATAGCTTTTAATGAAAATGTCATATGCTTTATCAGGGTTTCCTAATTGAGCATAAAGTGTGGCCAATACACAAAATCCCATTGCAGGACCTTCAGGTGACATTCTGGATTCATAGTATTTCAGATCCTTTTCAATACGTTTCTTATCAGAAATGATTTCCAAAGGAAAAGAAAGCAAATTCGCATCAGCCTGCTTGATCATTACTCCATCATAGGTGGCATTTTCTTTAGTTGTTCCATCTTTAAATTCCAAAATTGGAATATTATCAGCCACATGTATCCAATCGGGATCAGGTGTAAGCCCAAGGGTTTTGGCTGCCTGATCCGCATATCGAAGTGCCAGGATAGCCACACCATTGGTAAACGCATTGTTATCAATATTCTCCTCCCATTCATTTGCGCCCACCACATTTTTGATGTCATATTGGTGAGGCCCATTTCTTTCTACTCGGCTGGTCCAAAAATCCGCGACTGCTTTCAACAATGGATATCCTCTGGAGGCAAGCCACTCATTATCTCCCGTAACTTGATAGTACTTCCAGAATGCCCAACTTATGCATCCACTAATATGATGCTCAAATGGTCCGGTTAAGGCCCATACTGGAGTTTCCTCTGATCCGTCATCAGCCGACTCCCAAGGAAACATGGCTCCTTGGTAACCATGGGCAAATGCATTTTGTTGCGCCTCATCCAGTCGTTCAAATCTATACTCTAAAATCGATTTGGCTATTTCAGGCTGGAGCATGAGTAAAGGAGGATACATCCACAACTCCGTATCCCAAAATACATGGCCGTTATATCCAAGCCCAGACAAACCCATGGGGGATAAACTATTGCTTGTACCTGCCCTTGCAAAGGAATAAAGGTGGTAGAGCGCAGAGCGCACCTCATTTTGAGTTTGTGGATCACCCTCTATGATAATATCACTTTTCCATAACTTACTCCACTCCTCTTTATGCTTGTTTAACAACCTGGAAATGCCCTCAAGACGTGCAAAAATGGTAAGGCGTTCCGCTTCATTCAATGGATCTTCATATTGAGCGCTTGAAACTGTAGAGGCTACCAGGGCAAAACGATAATGTTCTCCCTTCTTAAGCTTCTTCTTAAATTTGGCCAGGTGCATATTAAAATCCCAGTCTTCATGGATGACTTTGGGTTCCGCCCCATGAGGCTCGGGGAAAATAAAACTATTGGATGCCGCCAGGGTATACTGACCTGTGGGGCTTTGCGCTACTGATGTCAACAAAGGAATTACTACGTGCGGTCTGTCTATTTCACTGAAAAGGTTTTTAACGTCCCTCAAATGATTAGGTGCTTCTATTTTAGCAATTGGCATTACCTCAATATCTGCATTTGCTGTTAATTCGATTATGATCAATGATGTGTAAGGCAAATGACGCAATGAAATCATCTCGTGTTTAACGCTTAGCTTACTACCGACATTATAGGTCGTAGTTAAGATGGCATCTTTCATATTTAAAACTTGCTGATAATTGTCAATATCCTTTATTCCTACTCTCCTGCCGTCGACATCCAGTTCCATGTTGACATGATTGAAAGTTTTTAAAATATTAGAAACTCTGCCGCGTTGGTAATTATCATAAACGCCATTTAGCACCACATCAGCTACTTTCATTGGCTCGTAGGAAGAGACGAGACCAACCATGCCATTTGCTACGGTGATTCCATAATAATTGTTAGGGTTAATATTATCAGCTTTAATATTCCATTGAGCGCTTTCGACTTCCTGTGCATTGGTTATACATGGAATTAGCAGGAGGATTAAATACAGTATTCGATTGCTCATAGTTACATTTTTATAAAAGAATTAAGCATTGTGTCATTTCTATAGAAATCTCTGCTTCAATTAAAATCTAACATGTTAATATTTCCAAATTTAAAAAAACTAAGCGTCCTTGTATAAGTGATAGCGGTTATGATCGGTTGATCTCATTTTACCGGTAAAAATATTTCGGCTTTCCACTCCACCTCGTTCATGCCCATATTAGGGTTACTATAAAAATACTCAATTGGCAAGCCATTAATAGTATACCCTTGTTTTTCCGCATGATAGATCAAATAATACCAGGCTCGATCAGAGGTAATGTAATTACCATTGTAAGTTGCTTTTAATGCCTTCACGTCCTTAAATAATTTATAGGTAATCTCCGGTACTTCAGGTAATGAATCTTCCTGAATAATAGGAAAGCAGAAATCGAATTTTAATTTGCCCTGATTGTGATTCCAATCCAATACTCGTACCATAGGTGGCCCATCAACTCTTAAATTGTACTCACTAATAAATGAAGTGATGAGTCCATAGTCAAGCATCATGCCATTTGCCTTTGCTGTCTGGTTTGTTTCTTTGGTGGTGCACGCACAAAATTTCGAATCCAAGTAAATCTCTCCATCCAACTTAAC
>DATCZR010000185.1:0-16467 GCA_036525835.1 Cyclobacteriaceae bacterium | reverse complement strand
CACCCGGCAGTGCGATCAAAATCGGTTAGTCTTAATTCATTGGCCCACATGCAGACATCTTTGGGTCTGGCATCAGTCGTTCTGGGATTGCGGATACCAATCATCAAAAGTTGGGTTTGGCTTAGGTCAGGTCTACCCAGTATTCGAAGCAAATGTTTGCCTGCTTGCTTGGGGCCAGCCCGTGGGAATGCTTCTCCTAATGGAAAACTTTCCCGATCTCGCTGGGCTTTAAGAGCGTAAAGTTCGTCCAAGTCGAGATCGATTTGATTTTCTTCTGGCCATACAGATGATAAGGAAGATTCACCTGGTAACGTTACTTTCAATGGGATTTCTATTTCATAATAGTTTTGATCAAAATCTGTTCCCATTCTGAGGAACGCGTGCAGTTCATCATCTTGGAGACCCTGGCCATATGCAGACAGGAACATTTTAATTCTGCCATAGTTGAAGAAGTCCATGGACACATTTTTGAAAATGGCTCGGGCATCGCCATCCTGAAGATCGGTAACGCACATCTGTACGGCCTGCTCATTGAGTCTGCGCTGTACGGTTGACGTGACATCTCGATCTCGTCTTAGTGGAGGAACGTAGGCCGGCTTAGTCATGTTGCCACTTCCATTTTCTTCTACGTTTACAACTGAAACAGAAAAGTTATCCAGGTTGGGTTCAAGGGGCTCACCGAAATTGGATTCTTCCAAATTACCAGTATATCTCCGCCACTTGTTACCTACTGCTCTAAATTTTGCCATTCGCAAGACAACCGGTTTTTCAAAGCCAGTAAGGTACATGCGTGCATAACGAATGGATTTAAATCCATTGATGTCGCCCACCTTTTCATCAAACTGACGAACAGGAATGCGGAACAAGTACCAGGTTACGGGGTCGCCATTAATTACATTAGTAATTTGATCTACCACATATTTTTTACCAACCTGCAAATTAGTCGGATCTAAATTGATGTTGTAAGCATAGTACTCGTCAAGGTCACTCAATGTATTGTCCTGATTCAGATCTTCATTATCAGGAATGGTTGTTCCGGATTGCGCAAAAGGTTGGTTGCCCGAAATGACTGGAGAGTTATTTTCCATTCCATTAAAGTTTTTATACCGCTCAAGAATTTTGGCGTTTTTGGCATCCTGTTCTTCTCCCAAAAAATATTTAAAATCATCCGCAGATGGGTCTTGCAATACAATTTCACGCGCAGCCGGATTAACCGCATTGATAAATGCGCTGAATTTATCAGCTTCTCCTTCACTTCCTATTCCATCTAATCCCACATCTTGATTAACTCTTGCAGCAGGTGAGTTATCAAAAGCGTTGTTTAGATACTGCTGCATGGTTACATATCCCCAGGCATTTTCGATTGCTCCACCTCCTTGTAAATTGCCATCAGCGGGAAGTCCGTTTTCAAAAGCATGCTTTCCATCACGCATTAAATCTTCAGAAATACTTCCCAGGTGAAAGGTAAGTTGGCCTCCCGTTAAGTTAGGCTCATTGTTGCTGCGTCCATCATTGATCCTTCCGTTATTGGAATTGATGAATGGGTTCATCAACCAAAACTCCAGGTACTCCACATTGGCTTTGTCAAAGTCTACTTCTGTCCTGATGGCGGTTGTTATTCCTCCCCAGTTAGACTTAGGTGTCTTCAGTGTTCCATCCGGATTGAGGTCTGGATTGTAATTATAAGGTCCGCGTTCACTTGGATAGTAGGCAACATCGAATACCTGCTCGTTGAAGTTTCCAATGAAGGGGTCAAACTGAGGAAAGATTTCCTGTGGGGCCACCGCCCTGACATAATGATTCTGAAGATCCTCATCGGTTAGGTTCGGAGGCTTGAAACGGCTGGTAGGTGCGTAAAACTGATTGTCAATTTGGTACCAGGCAATCTTGGCACGTCTGTATCCAGCTTCCAATACATTGGGTACATTTACATCCCCACCTGTTGGATCGAAACGATTGTCAGCTGTTTGTGGAACCGTTGCCAATCTCCAGCCTTGTGGATTTAGGAGACTATAAGGTGTGGCGCTGTTTTCAAAGTCGTCAATAAAAGAAGTACCATCTCCATTCACAATATTAGATGTGCCCGGCAACAATTGAGCATACTCTGCATTCAAATTAACAGTAGAAGTTTCTTTCGTTTGGAGAAAGGGGAGTGCATCAACCATTTTGGTTAGAATGCGTGATTCTTTTCTCAGGTTCATGTCCAGTCCGTACTGTAAGTTTCTTGCTGGTTCGGTGCCAATCAGGTTTCTGGAAATAAGCGGGCGTTCATTGTAGTAGAGAAAAGTTGACCCGATGTTGACATCCTCATTTAGTTTATAATCGAATCGTGATCCTAAAAGCGATCTTGTTTGAAAGGCAAACGGATCCTGCTGTTCGTAATTAATAGTAATGTTTTTTCCTGAACTTAGAATACCTTCATTTAAGATGGTAACCTTACCGAAAGTGTAATCTACTGTGTAGTCAGTTCCTTCCCTGAGTGGGGTGCCACCAGCATAAACATTCACGCTACCTTGTGCTATGTTGAAACCTTGAATAATAATATCTTTTCCGGATCCAGCTTTAAATCTACCCTTGATCCAGAATTTATTTTTAGTGGCTACCAGTTCAGCTTCTGCTTTGGTAGTTCGATACAGGGTATCATACACATACTTTTGAATTAAATTATCTCTTACCGTTGGATTGGATTCCTTAGCGAAGAGATTGCGCAAGGCATTATCAAATGGATGGAGATATGGAAATATAATTAAACCGGTTTCTTTATTGACAGTGAGGTTGTCAACAAAATCGAAGTTCCCGTCAGGTTGAGGATCATTGTATGGATTTAACCGGTCGAGGCCTAATACTTCAATCAATTGTTTTGTTCTTGAGAAATCACCCTCCTGAATTTGTGGATTATCAATTCCCGTGCGGTCGTCCCTGTAAATAACGCGTAACTCAAACCCTTCCTGTTCGAGCTGGGATACGTTGAGGTTATAGATATTTTTCAGCATCAGGTTCCAAGTAGGAATAATTTTACCTGTTTGATCTTTAATACTGATTTTGCGAGGCCGTAATAGCTTGAGATATACCACATCAGTTTCAGGCTTATTGGAATAGTCTTCAGTGAGTTCGCCTACTTTATAATTGATACCGTCTTTGGTGTATTCGAAAGCAACAGCAAGCGCCTCATCATTTTGAAGCTTTCTCTGCAAGGTGATGTAGCCGAGTTGATTGTTGAAAGTAAATTCGGTATTGGCCAATTTTCTGGCGCTGGTAATTTTTTCGAAGTCAGTACCGTTTACAAGACCTAAACTTTCCAACGCTTGATTGATGCCATCCGAGTTGGCAGAAATACCTCCCAATTTGCTGAATAGATCATTGGCTTCATTTTGAGTTGGTGCATTGGGCGGTACAGAGGAGGCAATTACATTATTGTAAATCTTTCCCGACTCTCCCATATCCATGAAACCCACTACGTTACGGAGCGTCTGCGTATCGTTTTGTCTATTGAGCAAATAAACCTCTACGCGGGTAATGTTTACGCCTGATGTGATGTTAGGAAGTGTGCTTAGCCACCTTTCAAAATTATCTCTGAAATATTGCCCAAGAAAAAAGTGACGGTTTTCATCATAGCTAGATGCCTGGATTTCGAAGGGTCTTCCTTGTGCTGCTCCTCCTGTTCCTCCTTGTATCTCAATTGACGATTGTTTGCCGCGTTGCGTGGTGGCGAGTGCGGTAACAAATAACTTTCCAAATTGAAGTTGTGTTTTTACGCCAAACAAGTTCTGAGATCCGGTGATCAAACTATTGTTGAGTGGAAGGCTTACGTTTCCAATTTCCAATTTTTTAAGCACATCTTCTTTGAACCCGGTGTACTCTACTTTCATGTTATTTTGAAAATCGAAGGAATTGTTGTTGTCGAAGTTGGTCGTGATGGAAAGTTTTTCTCCCACTTTACCGACTACACTTAAATTGATTTGCTGATCAAATTCAAAACCACCATTGCGCTGTTGGCGAATGGGGATGGAGGGATTTTCGATCTTTTGCCAGGAGCCTCCAAAATCCAATGTGACAAATCCACGTGGGATAAGTTCCACATAGCTTCCGCCAAATATCCGATCCAGTACCGGACTTACATATATTTTAGGAATGATGTTACGGCTGCTTACCGCGCTCTCTCCATCCAACGCACGACTTCTTGATTGCCAATAATCTTTTTTAATGAGTTGCATTTGTTGTGCATTGAACTCATCAAAACTCATAGAAGAAACTGGCCTGAAATTTACATTGCCGATCTTTTCGTAGATCGTATAATTCATACCCGTATCGATTTCTACATCCAGATTCAGGCTTTTAGGATCACTAAGGAAGAGGGGGGAATGCGTAGTACGGTTTGAGAAAGGATCTCCATATCTGTCGCTGGGTCTAAAAGAAGGTCGGTAAGGATTGATCGGTCGCCTTCTTAAAGTATCAGCCTCTTCTACTTCCGTGCTATCTGCCTGTTGGGCTTGCGCATAGGAGAAGGGTAAGCAAGCGAAGAGCAAGCTTAGAGCCATCATCAGTTGAATTGTTGGTTTGGTTAAGGTCAAACGTATCTCAGGCGTTTTTCAAGGCCATCTTCACTAGCTCTTCTAAACTAATTGTATTTCCTGATTTTTTCAGGACGGTGTCGATGCTTTTCTCGGCTGCCCCCTTCCCAATCCCCAGCGTCATCAACGCTGTTAACGCTTCTTGACGTGTGGTATTGTGTCTTATACCACCAATTCCGGTAGATCCAGTGGGTTCTTTTCTTAGCTTATCTTTCAGTTCAAGGATAATCCGTTGGGCGGTTTTTCCACCAATGCCCTTGACTGCCTGAAGGGCCCCTACGTTTTCGGATACAATAGCCTGATGCAATTCGTCAGGAGGAAGGTAGGAAAGCATGATCATGGCTGTATTTGGGCCTACTCCATTAACGCTAATTAGATTTTGGAACATGATCTTTTCTGCGGGATTGCTAAAACCATATAGAATATGGGCGTCTTCTCGTACCTGCAAATAAGTAGACAATTGGATAGTTTCCTTATTAGCAATTTCAGAAAATGTATTAAGTGATATGGAGACTTGATAGCCTATGCCGTTCACTTCAACGATTACAAACGTTGGTTCTTTAAGGACCAACTTCCCTTTTAAGAAGGCAATCATATTTCAAAAAATATAACCTGCTAAACTAAAAAAAAATGGCGATTTAGCCTTGTTATCAAACGCGTTCGTTTTGCTCTCTCAGTATTGCATCAACCACAGCAATAGCGGCCATGTTTACAATATCCCGAATAGTACTTCCCAGCTGTAGTATGTGCACAGGTTTGTTCATGCCCAGCAGTATGGGTCCGATTGCCTCAGTGCCGCCCAGCTCTATAAGCAGCTTATACGCAATGTTGGCAGAAGCAAGATTTGGAAATATTAACGTGTTGGTTCCTTCATCGGCAAGCCTGCTAAATGGATACACCTCTTTTTGAAGTTCGGTATTCAGCGCCACGTTGGCCTGGATGTCTCCATCAATTATCAGGTCCGGAAATTTTCGGGTTGCTATTTTAGTTGCTTCACGCATTTTGTCCGGAATAATTCCTTTACTGCTTCCAAAATTGGAATACGAAAGCATGGCCATACGTGGCACCAAATCAAAAAACTTAACGCCCCTGCGGGTCAGTCCAATAATATCAACTAGTTCTTCTGTTGTTGGATCAACGTTTACGGTGCAATCTGAGAAAAAGAAAGTTCCTTTCTTGTTCATCATAATGTACATACCAGCAACTCTTTTTACATGTGGGGCTGTGCCGATCACTTGCAATGCCGGAAGAATCGTTTTCGGGTAGTCCTTGGTTAGTCCCGAGATAAGGGCATCAGCGTCACCGTGCTCCACCATCATAGAGGCAAAGTAGTTTCTATCCAATAAAGATTTTTCGCAATCTTTTAGGGTAAGTCCTTTTCGCTGACGTTTTACGTACAGTTCTTTGGCATATAGGGCTACCTTTTCTTTTTCATCATGGGGGGAAATGATCGGACATCCTTGCAATTCGAGCTTATGCTCCTTGATCAAGGATTCAATTTCATCCACGTTGCCTAATAATACTGGCTGGGCTATTCCTTCGTCTTGCAATATTTGCGCGGCTTTCAAAATCTTGTGATGATTGGCTTCTGTGAAGACTACGCGTTTCGGATTTTTCTTGGCGCGAGTTATTACCCTCGATGTTAATTTTTGGTCAATACCAATTCTCTTCAACAAGTCATCGTTGTATTTTTCCCAATTTTTAATGTGAAAACCTGCCACGCCTGAGTCCATGGCAGCCTTTGCTACTGCAGGAGAAATGGAGGTGATCAAGCGAGGATCCAGTGGTTTTGGAATTAGATACTCTCGTCCAAATTCAATAATGGAATTTCCATAGGCGCGGGTAACCAAGTCAGGGACTGACTCTTTGGCGAGATTGGCTAGTGCCCTAACGGCTGCCAGTTTCATGGCTTCGTTAATTTCAATTGCCCTCACATCAAGGGCTCCTCTAAATATATAAGGAAACCCAAGTACGTTGTTTACCTGGTTGGGATGATCAGAACGACCTGTGCCCATGATAAGGTCGGGTCTTACTTTTTTAGCCACATCGTAGGCGATTTCAGGATCAGGATTGGCCAAGGCAAACACAATAGGATCTTTGGCCATCGTCATAATGTCATCTCCGGTCAAAATATTCGCAACAGATAATCCCACAAAAGCATCAGCTCCTTTAAGCGCTTCTTGTAACGTGGAGATCTTTTTGGAGGTAGCAAATTCAGCCTTAATTAGATCGAGGTTCTTGCGGTCTTGTGTGATCACTCCCTTGCTGTCGCACATGATCAAGTTCTCTTTGCGAAGGCCTAATTGCAAGTATAACCTTGAACAAGAGACCGCGGCAGCACCGGCTCCGTTCACCACCAAAGTAATTTCGCCAATCTTTTTCCCTATTAATTCAAGCGCATTCAGCAATCCGGCAGAAGAAATAATCGCTGTGCCGTGCTGGTCATCGTGCATGACGGGGATATTCATCTTCGCCCGCAACTCTTTCTCTATCTTGAAGCATTCAGGAGACTTGATGTCCTCCAGATTGATGCCACCAAAAGTGGGTTCCAGTGATTTTACAATTTTGATGAACTCATCCGGATCTTCTTCGGCAATTTCGATATCAAAAACATCAATGCCTGCAAACTTTTTAAATAAAACGCCCTTACCTTCCATTACGGGCTTTGATGCTTCTGGCCCAATATTGCCAAGACCCAAAACGGCTGTTCCGTTGGTAATTACGGCTACTAAATTTCCCTTGGCGGTATACTTGTATACATCTTCCTTGTTAGCAGCAATTTCTTTGCAGGGCTCTGCCACACCAGGTGAATAAGCCAAAGCGAGGTCAAGTTGTGAGCTTAATACCTTCGTGGGTACTACCTCAATTTTCCCAGGCTGACCTTGGGTGTGGTAATTCAGGGCATCTTGCTTCCTTATCTTAATGGACATGGTATTTTGATTTCAGAAGAACTTGAAATTTACGATTTTAGCTAGAAAAGACAGGGAAAATAGGGGAAATTAAAAGAATCAAATGGATCTTAATTGAGAAAGGGAATTGAATTGATAACTAATGGCAAATTTTATTGAGTTTTTTCAATGCTCTCGCTTGTGCGGAAGGTGCTTAGAATGGTTTCCAACTCCCGCATGATTTCTCTTTGATCTTTACTCGGACTAAAAGTAAAGCCTTCGATGTAATAAAACCTTCCAGTTTGTTCGTCCACAAGTGCATACGATACAAAGGGCCCTCCCATTGAAAAGTTATTGGCACGCCATAGCCCCCTCATTTCGACAGCATAATGACCAATTAAACTTACTTCTTTGGTCCTGACTGGGATAAAAGGAATAGTCGTTTCAGTGATCAAGTATGAACTGGCATTGTCAGGATCTTCAAAAAGATATTTCTTGCAAAAGTCATCTCTCATTTTGATCAGATTTTCTTTTTTAAACTGATCTTCTGAACGATAGGGAACACTGGAAATGAATATGTCTTTGTCATCACGGGTGTTGATTTGACGCATCCATAGGAACTCTTCGTTGTTAATTACTAGTTTGTATCCAAATGGAATTTTGATATCGCACTGCATATTTTTTTTCAGCCAATCACTTACGCCTGTTATCTGTCCAGCCTTAAATAGTGATGCCGCCAACCTTTCTTTTTCTTTTCTATTAAAATGCTCTATCAGGTAATGTCCTTTTTCACGGATGTTTTTTAACAAATCTTTTTCGGTGGCACCAAAAAGATACATGACCTCCTGACCATTGGCGTATACATCTGACGCAGTGGATACATAAGTAGTTGGGTCTGTCTTAATCTTCTCTAAGGATTGTGGGGTAAACTGATTTTTAATCATTCGGGCTCCCGTGGTGTTCTTGTCAAGTGTTACGGCAAAAATAAGATTGCGTCTTTGCTTTAATACAAAATTGAGTTTGCGCGGATCAATCCATCGCATCCTAAAAATTGATTCTTTCCTTGGTAAGCCCTCCATTTCTATTCTAAAAAGAGAATCAATAACATTACCCAATTGACCTTCCCATTGGGTGGAATCCATAACCAAATACATATCGCCAGATAATCCTGATGCAGGAGGTAAATTTTCTTTATTGTTGCTACAGGCGATTAAAATAAAGAAAAGGATAATGAATATAGATAAGCGTTTCATGAAATGGCTGATTTAAAAGATTCTGTGAATTGGCTATTCTCAGTTTCCCTTTTAATAATTCTATAAGGGAGTAAACGTCACATTAATTGTTTTGTTTACAGCATAGAATGCTCCTTAACCGATAATTAGTTTCTGGCCAGGCTGAAGTTTCGTTGATTTTAAGTTGTTAAGTGTTTTAAGTTTTTCAATGGTGAGTCCTTCAAATTTTCTTGAGATATCCCACAAAGTATCACCTGGCTGCACGGTATATATTTTTGAATCTGGAGCCAAAAGAGGCTGCTCATTGGTTGATGGCGTATTGGTAGCCACAGCCGCCTTATAGCTTTGATGGGCGGTTGGCAAAATCCAAATGTTCAACCGTTGCCCAATCCTGATGGTGTTACTGTTCAATTTATTCCAATTCTTAATGTCGCCTACTCTAACATGATAGCGCTCAGCAATTTTTCCCAAGACATCGCCTGATCTTACACGATAAGCCACAAGTTCTCGTCCATAGGTGCTTCCCAATGTATTCTTTGCGAGAGCCTCAATTTCTTTTTTTCCTACCCTTGAAGCGGAATCTAGTATGACAGATCTATCCAAGTCCAGATTATTTTTGGCAGTCACTGGCACTTTGATAATGTAGTTTTTGCCAGTTTCCGGGATCGCCTTTCTTAATACAGAAGGATTCAGTTTAACTATTTCATCTAGGTTCGCCCCTGTTAAATTGGCAAACGTTTCGAAGTGAAGAAATTGATTTACCAACAATGTGTCACTCGGAATGCTTCTTTCTTTATCAGCTACAAATAAATTATGATTGGCCGAATAATTAAGTGTATACATGATGGCCACAAACTGGGGCAGATAAGAGCGCGTTTCTCTTGGGAGGTATCGATGGATTTCCCAGAATGTTTTTTTATAACCAGACCTCCTGATTGCCTTGCGCACATTACCTGGCCCTGAGTTATAGGCCGCCAGTGCCAGTTCCCAATCGTTAAACATGTTATACAGTTGACTCAAATATTTGCAAGCAGCTTCAGTAGATTTTTCCGGATCCATTCTGTCATCGATATACCAGTCATGATGGAGCCCGAAATATCTACCTGTAGCGGGCATGAATTGCCACAATCCAACTGCCCTTGCTCGTGATACTGCTTTGGGGTTAAGTCCAGACTCTACGATGGAGAGATATTTTAGCTCGTCTGGCAGGCCGTATTGAGCCAGATACTTTTCAAATATTGGAAAATAAACGTCTTTACGTTGTAGAACCATTCTGGTATAGTCCCGATCTTTTATTGTGAAATAATTGATAAAGGCATGAATCCGGTCGTTATAAGTTAGTGGAATCCTTTGTTCAATGCAGCTCAATCTATCGGTAAGTAATTCAGCGGTTTCACTATCAGGAATATATTCTGTTTCGACAGAATCAAGAATGGTAATTTTTAAGTCCATAGAGTCGATCTCCAGTGCTGCCTCGAGCTCCAGGGCAAGCAAGGAATCAAGGTTGTATGAAACATCAACTTGTGAGTAAATAGGTTGAGAAAAGATAAGAGTCAGCGCAAAAAATAAAAAAAATGTCTTCAAGGTTGTAAAGTTAAAAATAGCTAGGCTATGGAAGAATATTCGAAGTTCATTAAAACTTTTGAGAATTGGAAAAGTTTGGACTCTTCAAAGTCATTGGCAGTCACCTGAATGCCAATTGGAAGCCCGTTTTTATCCTTACCACAAGGCATCGAGATAGAAGGAACACCTGCGACATTTGCATGAACTGAGAATAAATCCCCCAGATACATTTCAACAGGATTTTCAGTATGCTCACCTAAGCGATAGGCTGTGGTAGGGGTAGTTGGCATGATAATAAAATCATAATCTTTAAAGATCTCCGTGGTCTTCTCTCTGATTAGTCTTCTTACTTTTTGTGCTTTGGTATAATAGGCATCGTAGTAGCTGGCACTTAGCACAAAAGTTCCCAACAGAATTCTGCGTTGCACTTCTTTTCCAAATCCTTCTGCACGCGTTTTTTTATACAACGATTCTAGATCCTTTGTATTGTTGCTTCGATATCCGTAACGGACACCATCGTATCTGGAGAGGTTGGAGCTGGCTTCAGCAGTTGCCAGTATATAATAAGTTGGCAGTCCAAACCCCATCAATGGGAAATCCATTCCCTCCACTACATGCCCAGCGTTTTTAAGTTGCTCAAGTCGATTAGTAATGGATGATTTTATTTCTGGTTGCAACACATCTGACTCAAGTGTTTCATTGATGTAAGCGATTTTAAATTTTGTTGAGGTCTCTTCGTTCAACTTCCTTGCATAAGGAGGAACATCTTTTTGTGAGACTGTGCTGTCATATTCATCTTTTCCGGCTATCACTTCCAGTACCAGGGCAATATCCTCTAGATGTTTCGAGAAGATGCCCACACAATCAAATGAGGATCCATAGGCGACTAAGCCAAATCTTGAAATACGCGAATAAGTTGGCTTTAATCCGATGACTCCGCAGAATGCGGCCGGCTGTCTAACTGAGCCTCCTGTGTCAGACCCAATTGAAACCTGACACATGTCCATGGCCACAGCTACAGCCGATGCACCGGAAGATCCTCCGGGAACACGGGTTTCGTCAATTCCATTAAGCGTTGGACCAAAAGCCGAGTTTTCATTGGAAGAGCCCATGGCAAACTCATCACAATTTTGCCTTCCAATAATAATGGCATCCTCATCGAGGAGTCGCTGCACTACCGTTGCATTGTACTGAGCCTCAAATCCATCGAGAATTTTACTGCTTGCCAGGAGGGGATGACCTTGATATGAAAGCACATCTTTCAGTCCCACTACAAGTCCGGCTAATTTTCCCGCTGTCCCCTTCTTAATTTTAGCATCAACCAGTGCGGCTGCTTCGAGCGCTTCTGTTTCATACACGCTCAAAAAGACATTGAGGTGCAACTTTTTTTTAATTACAGAAAGGTGGTGACTAACCCTGGCTACGCAGGAAGTATTGTTTTGATTAAGGGATTGTTGGATTTCAGCAAATCTTAAAAACTGATTCAACACTATTTACTTCCTTCATCTATCTTAGCTTCCTTACCTGCTTCATCGACTTCTTTCTTTACATCCTTAACGGCATCTTTGAATTCACGAATTCCTTTTCCAAGGCCTTTCGCGAAATCAGGAATTTTTTTTGCGCCAAAGAAGACTAAAACAAATAGTCCGATGATAACCCACTCGCCCATTCCGGGCATTCCAAACAAAAGAATAGCACTCATATGCATTGTAATTAGGAATGTAAAGATAAGGATTAATTGATGGAACCTAAAAAAAGAAGCACAGACCTTTCCAGACGAGAATCTTATGAAATTGGCTTCAATTCATGCAAAAAGGTTAATTCTTGAGCCATAATTCGGGATCCATAGGTTCCGTATTCTTACGGATTTGAAAACGCAGTTCTGAAATGCCATCCGCATTGGTTAATACCTGACCTAATTCCTGGTTGATGTTTACCTTTTGACCTTTGTTTACGGTTACCTCCTTAAGCCCTGAGTAAACGGTAAAATAATCTCCATGGCTAATTATTACCGAGTTTCCAATGGAAGGAATGAATGCTACTGCGCGTACCTCCCCGTCAAAGATGGCCTTCACTTTTTCATTTTGTTTGGTTTGAATGTTGACGCCATCATTTTGAAGTATTATTCTTTTAAGAACCGGGTGTGTTTGTCTCCCAAATTTTTGAGAAATAAATCCAGAGGCGGGCCATGGAAATTTAGATTTGTTTCCTTCAAATGTTGACGAAAGTGTTACGGATGCTTCAGCGGATCTATTGGCCCTGGCATTTCTTGCTTCTCTGGCTGCGCGCTCAAGTTCTTCTTTTATAATGTCATTAATGAGTTTGTCCAATTTGGCTATTGCCTTTTTGGTTTTGTCCAGCTCTATTTTTAACTTTTTTTCTTCTTTTTCTAAGCTTTTGACAAGCGAATTTTGTTTTTGTTTAAGGGAGGCTAGTCGGTTATTCTGTTTGATTTGATCAGCAAGTAAAGCACTCTTTTCTTTCTTTATATTTTGGGTTTCCTTAACCTGGTTACTAAGTATTTTTTGAATACGAGTGATTACCTCCGCTTGATCTTTTCGGGCTACACTATACTGCTCCATGTATTTGAGTCGCATCAATAATTGATCAAATGAAGCGGAGGAGAAGAGAAACATTAGTTTGTTAATCTTGCCAGTGGCCTTTTGTGCGGAAAGTAGCATGGCAGCATATTCTTCTTTTAGCTTAGCCAGGTCATCCTCTAGGGCATTGATGATCTCCGTATTTTTGTTAATGTCATCATTCAAAAGATTGATTTCATTTTGAATCGACTTGATGAGCCTTTCTTGCTGATTGATGCGCTGGTTGAGCGCAACGAGTTCGCCTATTGAGTTCTTTTTTTGTTGACCCGTTTCAGCTAGAATTTTTTCCGTTTCCTCTATTTTCTTGAGGTTCTCCAGTTTCTCCTTTTGCAGTTGGGTTTTGGTCTTCTGCGCGATAGCTGCAAAAGTTATTAGCAAAAAAAGAAAGACTAATATTCGTCTATCTGCGATCATACTTCCGTGGGATATTGAATGGGAATCTTAGTTCCCTATCGCCCACCTCGGCTTTATTATATTCAAAGGTAATGACGTTGTTCAAAATGCCTCCTGGAGTTTTGTAAAAAAGATTGATGATTCCATTGTATGGGAATATTCTGTCTTCAACAGCTTGAAAGTTGGTATAATTAAGTGTTAAGGAATTTTTGGTATTTTCTTCGGTTAATTCTACCCGCTCTATTTTTGAAAGTGAGGCATTGATATAATTCTTAATAGAAACGGATCCATTCCGTTGGGCCAACAGGTCGTAAGTTGCTTTCCGCTCAATCACGTCAGATTCACTTCTAGAGTGAATGAGATTGCCCAGAAAGGCGGATTGAATGACATGATAATCAATTTTGAAATTAAATCTCTCAGACAAGGTTTTGTAGTCAAAAACGAAATACTCTTTATCTACATTGCTCACTACGGTAATGGAATCATGGTTAATCAGTGCTTTCCCACCTTGTACCCCAATGACAGAAAAGGTCATCCAAATCACGCTATCTTTTCGAACTCTAATGTTGGCTTTAACCTCACGCTCCTTGTTGCCATCATTATATATAAGTCTAGCCTTGCCATGAAAATATTCAAAATCAATTTCTTGAATACTCAAAGTTTTGGAGAGCTCGCCAGTAATAACAGGAGTCACCTTCTTGCTACATGCCTGAAACAACATAGGAATAGCGACTAGGTAGAGAAGAGCCTTTTTCCGCATTGATGATTAGAGTCTGACTAAAAAATATTTTGATAATTTAAAATTGAGCCTAAAATAATCAATACAACCTTCTGTTGGCGATCTTTTTGTCGATTAGTTCGTTTGTTGCATCTAGCGATTTGGCCTTCTCCCACTGTTTTACGGCCTCATCTGTGTTTCCCAATTTGAACAAAATGTCACCGTAGTGTTCATAAAAGGTCGAATTGGTAGGTTGAGTTTGAATTATCTTTTCCATCACTTTGCGAGCCTCCTTGTACTTGGCCTTCGTAAATAATACCCATGCGTAAGTGTCCAGATAGGAATTGTTGGTTGGATTATTTTTCACTACCAGCGCAGCCATTTTTTCTGCCTTGTCCAGATATTCATTTCTAAGGGCCAGGTAATAGCTATAGTTGTTCAATAATAGATAGTTATTCGGATCGAAAGCCAATGCAGCTTCATAGGCTTCATCAGATTTTTTATATTCTTTCATCGAATTGTACGTGTCTCCCAGTAAGCCGTTAATCTCACTTACCAATCCTTCATTGGAAGCAGAAAGCCTCTTTGCCTGCTCGAGCGAGTAAGCGGCCTGCTTATAATTATTCTTTCTGGAATGCGCATACCCATTGAAGTAGTATAGCATAGCCTGATTGGGGAACATCTCTAATCCCTTTTCGCTATGCGCAATGATGCTGTCGTATTCATTTTCTTGCGATTCCAAGTAGAGCAAATTCTGCCAGGTGTCATAGCTTGATGATCCTTTGCGTATGGCCGCCAGATATTCATCCTTGGCTTCTTCATTCTGACCAAGCCCCAAAAACAAATCGCCACCTACAATATTTACATTAGGTTCACGTGGATAGTCACGCTTTAAATTATTTAAGAGTTCAAAAGTAAAGGCTTTTAAAGCTGGATCTACTTTGCCGGAACTAGTCTGTTCATTTAAAGTAGCAGCATAAGTTCCAATAAAAATTATTTTATTACTGACATCAATAGTGGGGTCTAAGAAAGCTTCCTTGATCAACTCCCTGGCTTTTTCTTCCTGCTTGTTATCGCGATAAAATCCGGCTAATAGCATTTTGGTGCTGCCGGCATCCGGGTGAGTGTCGATATATTTTTTTGCGATCTCGATGGCTCTGAGTAATTGATTTTGACTTGACAACATTTCGGCAAAATCCATCAAGTAATTTTCTTCATCCGGAAATGCCTCCAGCAATTTCTCACCCTCCTCAATAGCCTCTTTAACCTTGCCAGTCTCAAAATAAAGTCTTTGTTTATTTAACGATGAAATTTCATTTACTCCTAAAATGGATTCAGCTCGATTATAAGCATCAATGGCATCATTATCCCTTTTGTCATATTGATAAATGGCTGCTAACTGAAACAAATATTCTTCAGTACCCTTTATTTCCTTCATCATTGTCTCCAGCAGCTGAGCGGCTTTGGGAAAATTGGTAAGATCAGATTGGATGGATGAAGCGAGCAGGTAAAAATATTTGTTCTTCTTTTCCAGCTCTAGTGCATTAGTAGCACTAATGGAAGCTTTGATCAGATCTTCCTCATTAGGACTTTTCGAAAGTATCTCCGCAATTTTGTAATAAACAGTTGCGTTAGTTGGATTTAGTTCTGCCGATTGCTCAAAATAAAGAAGTGACTTGGCGAAGTCTTCAAGCATGAAGTACTTCTCAGCTTCAATGAAATACTCTTCCGCTTTACGAAGTTGACTGGAAGGTGGTTGACCCGTTGACCTTTTTTTTCTATCTTTTTGTGCGTAGGTCGGGTGCCCCGTGCTCAGCATGATAGCAACTAAAAAAAGAGAAGCAATGAGTATATTATTCTTTGACAATTTAATTCTGATTTTGATAATAATTCGGATGAGAGGATCTTAAGCTTTTGCCTTCAAAATTAACGAAAATTTGCAACATCATATTGTCTAAACTTTATACAGGCTGCATGGTTATACATTTTAGCAGAATGGCGATCTATCCTCCCGCACGGTACGTTAGCTGAGTTGGCCTGGCTAAGAATTTCTAGATTGAAGAGGAGGAGGGGATTTGCGTTCATTGAAGTAGGCAATCAGAAAGAAGGTTAGCATCAGGAGAAAGTGAATAGTAGTAGCTGCAAGCTGTGAGGTGGCAGGTAGTTGATTGGACACAAAAACAAGCAAAATGGAAAGCAGTATATATCCAAAGCCAGCTTTGATTTTGTATGGAATAGGATAATGTCGTTGTCCTGTAAAGTAACAAGCAACAGCCATACTAAAATAGCAAACGAGAGAAGCCCAACTACTTCCCGAATATCCCCCAATCGGGATAAGCGCAAAGTTGAGTGTAATGGTAAGGATGGCACCACCAATGGTGATGAAGGTGCCATAATATGTTTTGTCGACCAGTTTGAACCAAACTGAAAAATTGTAATACACACCTAAGAACAAGTAACTGGATAGCAATATTGGCACTGTCACAAGTCCTTCGTAGTATT
>DATCZR010000184.1:0-3327 GCA_036525835.1 Cyclobacteriaceae bacterium | reverse complement strand
GACGAGACGAAAAAAAAGGTCTTGAAATACTTCGACAAAACAGAGAAATCCAAAGACCATTGATTGAGGAACACAATGGAAGATGGTTAAAGGAAATGGGGGATGGAGTTTTGGCAAAATTCAATAGTGCCTATGATTCAGTAATATGTGCACTAAAAATACAGCGTAAGGCCATGATGGGTTTTGATGCCAAGATTCGAATTGGAATTCATCTTGGCGATATTACCGTTGACAGTGATGACGTGTTCGGTGATGGGGTCAATATTGCTTCGAGATTGGAGAATGTGGCAGATCCTGGAGGAATATATATTTCGGAGTCAATACAGAGAGCTTTGAGAGGCAGAAATGAAATCAAAGTTCAGCACCTAGGTGAGCTTCAACTTAAAAATGTAGATTACTTAGTTAGTACGTATTGTTTGGTCGATGATGGACTCCCTGTGCCATCAGCAGCAAAAATTCGTCAGCTTCGTGCTGCCAGTATTTCTGACTCTGGTGCACCGCTATCCAATATCAACCATCAAATAATCAACCAGGTTTTTGAGGCATTGGCAGCAGCGAGGCCCTCTGTTCGAAAGTATATCGAGATGATGGAGGAGGAGGATGAAGAACCTGATGTAAGAGAACTGGCTGACTTAATTATACGTAACTATCCATGGGTGGTAGGAGTTGAATTGCGCAGGCTTTTTTCAGGATCACTCAGATCGCTGGATGATGAAAGACTGGAACAATTGCTCATCTCCATCCATCGTACACTTCAGTTTCTCGGTATTGTGCTGATCATTGAATTGTACGAGCGGGTAGTTGAAGGTAAGGTTTATCTGCAAAAGGAATTTGTTCAGGAATTGAAATCTCGATTCGTTGAACTTAGTACCTCAGACTATGTGTGGATTATTAAGGAGATCGGTAAATGCCTTGACGAAGCAGGCGTGCCTCGGTTTATTCCTGAGATTGCTGAAAAGTTAGATGCTGAATTTTATGAAGCGCTGGATTTTCCAATGCCGGTAAGAAATTCATCCGGTGAATACGACATTACTCAGACTGATGATGAAATAGCGAAGACGTGTTTTGAGTATCAGGAGAAACTGACATTCATCCTGAAGAAACTTGCATTTCTCACTCCATACAAGCTCGTTACCATCAAAGAGATCAAGGTACTCAAAGGGCGACACAAGCAGGCACTTTTTGAACATTGGATGGATATTTTAAGCAGCACGAACTCTGATTTTAGATCCAAAGAGGAGAAGTTCGACTCGTTCTCCGATAGCAACGCGGTTTTGTTTATGAAAAGCTTAAAGCGACCTGATAATTTTCTAAACCTGTCGCCATTTATCATTGATACACGCGGAGAGTCACTGGATTCTAAAGAAAAATTTAACCTTAAGAAGGATATTTTTATCTGCGAGGGATTTGCCAATAACAATATTCGATATGTAGGGACTGAGATTGCGGAAGAATGCGATTTGAAAGGACTGAGCAACTACAATGATCTTGTGGAGGAGTTCAGAACAATCATAAAGATGGAAAAGATTGACGATGAAGACAGCAGAAAGTCATGACAACACAATCTCCATTTAAATTTCTTGACAGCTATACCAAAGAGGATAGAGATATTTTCTTCGGTAGAGACGAGGAGATAGAGGAAATCTACAAAAAAGTTTTTCAGGGTCAGACACTGTTTATTTACGGGGAATCCGGCACTGGGAAATCCAGCCTCATTAGTTGTGGTTTAGCCAATCGATTCAAAAAATCAAACTGGCTCCCAGTTAATGTGCGAAGAGGTTCAAATATCAATGAATCTCTTTTGAGCGAATTGTCAAAAATCAGTTTGACCCAAGTAAGCGACCTGAATGGAAGCTTTGCCAACAATCTGTTTAAATACACGCGTTCTCTTTATTTGGATTTTTTCAAACCTGTCTACTTTATCTTCGATCAGTTTGAGGAATTGTATTTGATGGGCAGCCGGGAAGAGTGGACCGAGTTCATTGCTGGAATTAAGAAGTTGTGTGAAAATGACCTCAATGTTCATTTCATTTTTATAATCCGAGCAGAGTATTTACACTTTCTTTCTGAGTTTGAAGAAGAACTGCCTGAAGTTTTTAACAATAAAATTAGAGTCGAAAAAATTACCAGGACAAAGGCAAGAGAGTGTATTGAAGGGCCGTGTAAGATCTTCAATATAAAAGTCGAAGAAGGCTTTGCAGATCGATTGTTGGATCAGTTGAGTCCCAATAGCATTGAAGTTGAGTTGACCTACCTGCAAGTCTATCTAGACCGTGTTTTTAAACTGGCCGACTCTTCAAAACGCAACGATCGCCTTGAATTTTCAAATGATTTGCTCGATGACATTGGGTTAGTTAGTGATGTGCTGGCTGATTTTCTGGACGAGCAGATTGAGTCAATGCCTGATCAGGAGTCTGCATTAACTACGCTTAAGGCTTTTGTAACTGTGGATGGGACCAAGCGACAAGCCAGTGTCACTGATGTAGTTAGTTTTTCCAGATCATTAGGTAAGCCACTTGATGGTAAGAAAGTAGAAGAGATCATTGATGATTTTCTTGAAAGACGAATCATAAAAGAACTAGCGGATCAGGTCAACTTTGAGTTACGCCATGATGCCCTGGCAAACAAGATTTTTGAAAAGATCACCATTCGCGAAAGAGAGTTGATAGAGGTTCGGCAATTCCTTGAATACGGTCTCTCGGAGTTTAAGAAAAGACAATTCTTGTTGAATGAAAGAGACCTGGCCTACGTAGAGCCACATTTGCCAGTATTGGACCTAAGGGGGGAGCTCAAGGAGTTTGTTCATGAAAGTATAAACGCGGCCGGCAAGAAAAGAAGGACAAGAAATAGGATAATTGGAGTTATTGTAATAATAGTTCTGCTTTCGATTTCATCCATTTATGGATTCTTTGCTGCACAAAAACAGCGAGCTGTTGCTTTGGAGCAGAAGGAGATTGCCGAGGCAAATGCAGTAGCCGCTCAGACGCAGAAGACTATTGCTGAAGAAAATGAGATCAAAGCTGTTGAATCCAGACAGTTAGCTGAACAAAACGCCAATGAGGCTGCCAGGCAGGCGGCCATTGCCAGGCAACAACGTTTGATTGCAGATTTGCAACGTATGTCGGCTGATTCAAGTAGGATTGAAGCAGAACAGCAGCGTTTACTGGCACTGATGCAGAAAGACAGTGCTGAGATACAAAGACAGCGAGCAGAACAGTTTGCCAAAGAAGCAACATTGCTGAGAGATGAAGCCATCAATTCCCAAATGCAATCACTGGCCAGAACTATGGCTATTAAATCAACTCAATTGCCTGATCCAACACAAAA